>JAGHDR010000192.1 GCA_021159825.1 Deltaproteobacteria bacterium
ACTTCCTGACCTTCTTAAAAACACCCGTTTTTTGAGCAAGGAAGTTCGAAAGAATCTCCCAATTGATATGGTCCTCCAATGTTTCAAGGTAATCATCGCGAAAATGCCATGTAATGCCTGACTTGCTGTCCCACTTGTCCGGCTGCCCTGAAAACGCCATTGAAAAACCAATCTCCTGAAAATCCGCCAGTATGTCGTTAATGAAGTCCAAATCAAGATCGCCTTTAGAGCATTTGTCTAAAAATGGCGCGTAGAATTCTTCCCTGCTTTGCTGTAAATGGCGCCATATTTCAGAATAGCCATCATTGAAAGGAGATAGAGCGCAATGAACCCTCAGCCATTTGGCAAGTGAAACAATCTCATTGTCTTCAGATAGCCAAGGTCCGATCTCGCTCGCCTTGACCAATAGAAACACGAGAGACTTGGGGCCCCGATTGGATAAACAATATTTTTCAAAGCCATCATGGGCACCCTGTCTGGAATGAATAACGCCGTTCTTTTTGTAAAGGTCCAACACCGTCGAGGGTGACCATTCTGTAATGTTGCAGAAATCTAAGATCAGCATTTTATCCGCCCCTTACAGCCCTATTTTGTGATCCGGGGAAAGCTTGACAGGGAATCAAGCCTTTTCGGGAGCTACCCTATCCCCGGAAACTGTATTTTCAAAGAAACACCCGATAATTCACCCCAAGAGCTTCCCCAAGTAGAGAAGCGCTTTTTTTGCCAATAGGACGTCTGCCGCTTTCCATCCCGGAAATATGAGGCTGGGGGATACCCGTCATATGCGCGAGCGCTGTCTGACTCAATTTTTTTCTTTCCCTAGTGACTTTAAGGCATATTCCAGCTTCATTCTCCAGGAATTCAGCCGGGAAAGCGTCCCGCCATGGAATACCGGTCTCGCTCTTTTCCTCGTATCCAAAGGAGCTAAGAGCCATAAGGGCTTCAGCTTTCCTTTCAGCCGGTCCTGTCAGATGAATATCAATAAGGTGCTCGTTCGTGCGTACCAACATAAATTACCTCCACAGCTTCACTATAAATCACTTGCCACACCATGACATAGGTGGGCCTTCCCTTTTTGATATGACAATGGTGTCTATTCCCTGAAAGCTTGCCGTAATTTGGCCACTCCCCTCGTACAGGGCCACTACACTCGACCTCTTTCAGCAATGCAAAAGCCTTGGCTTTCAGAGCATCAGGGAGTGATTGAATTTGTTTTGCTGCTTTTTTGGAAAGAGTTACATTCCACATTGCTAAGAAGTTATACCATTAATTGATATGGATCAAGATTTTTCTGGATTTCAAAAAACACCCTTTTCTCTCAGATTGACCACCTTCTTTTCATCTTCGACCTCGACATCCGGTTTGTCCAAAAGCGAAACTGCCGCTTTAAGCGTATCCGGCCTTAGATGGCTGTAGCGTTTTGTCATAGTGAGATCACTGTGGCCCATCAACTGCCCTACCACATAAAGATCCACCCCGCGCGCCACAAGCCTGGAGGCGTAGGAATGCCTTAGAGAATGAAAAACAAGCCGATCTTTTCGGCTCTTGACCCCATCATTCCACCCCAGGCTGTCAACTTCACGATTGAAAGCGTTGGAAATTTCCTTGATCTGTTCCCCTGTACGGCTTTTGAATACCAACCCTTTATCCTTTGGCAACCGCTGGAGCATATCCACTGCCCTATCCGTCAAATAAACCACCCGATCCTTTCCCTTGGAATCAAAGACTTTCACTAACTTTTCGGCCAAAGGAATCCGGTTCCATGTAAGGGAAAAAATCTCATAGGCCCGTAGCCCACTATCCAAGGACAACAAACATATATCATGTAGTTGCTGACTCCGTTCTTTCAACCCGGCCAACAATTGATCCCCTTCCAGATCCGTCAAAAAACGCATCCTCTGGTTTTCTACCTTTGGAAGCTTAACTTCCTTTCCTGGCCATTCATCTGCCACAAGCCCATCCCGCCGCGCATAATTCCAACACTGTCTCCCTGTAGCAAAAACATATTGGATCATCCTTGGGGATCTGGCTTGTTTCTTTTTTGTCTTTTCCGGTTTCTTCTTCCTTGTTATGACCGGAGCATTTAACAGATTTCGCTTTACCCGTTCCAAGTGCATAGGCCTTATGTCTCTCAACCGCATATTTCCAATAGCAGGGTTCAACCACAAATTGAAATGTGACAGCTCTTGTTCATAGCTCCTTTGTTTCTTTGAAGTCTTGGCAATGGGGTAATATGTATTTTCAAAATATTCACCGAATGTAAGGGATTCCCTTTCTTCCGCAGTCCTGGCCCGTTCATTTTCTTTTCGCTGGGCCTCGGCAATTGCCCGTTTTTCTCTTACGGTAGTCGGTTCTGATCCCTTCCGTGCATTCTCTTTCAGCCCTAAAAACTCACCCTTGCAAAAGTCCACAAAGGATATTCTCGATGCTTTCTCTCCTCTGGCCTTTTCCCCTGCCACCCATTCAGATTCCCAACCAAACACTATCGCGGTTTCTTTCTTGTCAATTTTATACCGCCCTCTGAAGCACCGATCAAAATTGATACCGTGTTTCCTCGTGTCATGGCTGTAATATTGTAGCCCCCTTCCACCTCTTTCCCACTTAATCTTTCCCATTGTCCACCTCGAAAAAGTTTGTCCACTCCTTGTCCACTTTTATGGCTGAAACTGAAGGTTTTTGAAGGATGCTCTAGGAAGGTATTATATGGATAACATTTTGATATGTCAGGGCGAAAATGATATTTAGGGAAACTGTGGGAAATGATATTTAACGGACTACGAATCCGTAGGTCGCAGGTTCGAATCCTGCTGGGCGCACCAACAATAACAAGGACTTAGGCTATTTCGACTGAGTCCTTTTTTATTGGAAATCCAATTTTGTTCCACTCCTGTCCCACCCACTCCAAACAAAAAGAAAAAATATTTCTCCCACAGATGGATTTTTTTGGAGATGGTGGAGAGGTGAACAAAGAGCTGAGCAGAGGATTGAGAAAGTGCCGTTCATGCGTTCCTGAGCAATCCTGTGAGCCCAGATCCCAAAACAGAGCCGTTCACACAAAGAGAGCAAGAAACATCCCCTCATCCAACAACAGCAGATTCAGATCGATCCTGAAAGCAATTTAAATAAACATGAAATAATATTTCATAATATAAACTATCGACTGCAACATAAAAGATGTTTAACCTGATTCTTCAGATAATCCTCTTAGATGTCCATTTTACTGAAATTCAAATTTGAATATTTATGATC
>JAGHDR010000135.1 GCA_021159825.1 Deltaproteobacteria bacterium
AGTTAACTAATTCCCCTAAAAAGTTACCTGCTAAAAGTTATCTGCGTATTTTTTTAAACTTACTTACCATCTTTTGTTTACTGGTTTTCGTAACTTTTGCGGCAGTCACAGAAACCTTTTTCTCAGCAGCACCCGATGCCTTCTTGGCAAGCCGTTCTTCCTGCTCCTTTGCCCTTTTCCGCCTCAACTCATCTTCTTCCGCCTCTCGTTTGGATACTTCCGCAGCCTTGGCATCTGTTTCCGCTTTCGCCTCGGCATCCGCCTTGGCTTTCGCCTCAGCTTCCATCTTGGCTTTGGCTTCCGCTTCAGCCTGGACCTTGGCTTCAGCATCCGCCTTGGCTTTCGCCTCCATCTTGGCTTTCGCTTCCGCTTCCGCTTTTGCTTTCGCTTCCGGATCTTCTTTGGGCACCGCTTTCACTTCGGGTTTGGCTTCCGGTTTCGCTTCAGCTTTGGGCGCTGCCTTGGGTACTTCCTTTACTTCCGGTTTCGCTTCAGATTTAGGCGCCGATGCCGCTTTGGGCGCCGCCTTGGCTGCCGCAGGTTTTTTCTCTGCTTCCGGTTCCCCGAAATCAAGATCGGGTTCCGGAGAAAGGGAAAGAAGATCAGCCGTTTTAAGATCAAGAACCTTGGAAACATCGGCCACATTGAAAGCAGTGCCGCCGTTCGAGAGCAATTCAATAAAAGACTTGGTCAAACGGACGCTTTCCGGGTGACGAAGAACGACAATCGATGCTCCGGCCAGCAAATAGCAAACAGCCGCCGTCGATTCCATCATAATCCCGCGTTTTTCAGGATCACCCAGAGCAGGCGCTTCTTCAATGCTCTGTTTGGCTTCCTTGCATTTCCAGATTTCATTTCCCACATTGCAGATCATGGGAATCTGCAGTTTGTCGTCTTCCTGGGTCAGGGCCGCCATCATGATCCGTTCCATGACCGAGTATGAATATTCCATACCGTATCCCAAACCGCCGGTGGTGGGATCAATGATAATTTTTTCGCTGTTAACGCCCAGATTACCCAGAAGAATATTGAGCTGTTTGGCCAGGTTCACATCAATGGGAGATGAGGAAACAATCGTCTGACCATAACCGAGAGCGCTGGCGCCCACACCCTTGTGGTTTGCCTCTTCCACCGGTCCGAGAGCGACATTTTTGCCCTGACAGGCTTCCGAGATCTGTTTCAAAACTTCTTCGTCTTTTGCGTTATTGGCGGTTCCCCACAGGACCAGGGGCACATTCACCGCATCAGAAACTTTTCCGGCGATTTCCGCACTTTCTTCAGCAGAGCGATCCATTCCATTTGGATCCGTGCCCTTCAACTGGAGTACAATCAGATCGGCGCCGTACTCGTCCACGCATTTTTTGGCCCACGCATCGGGGGCGGCGATCACATCCTTAAAGGGCGCGATCGCCGCCTCGGGCCATTCTTCAGAGGGGTCATAATCCCAGACTTCCATGGCAACCTTTGGGGCATTGGGCATGTTGCCTTCAAAGAGATGGAATGGGTATGAATCTCCTCCACCCAGTGTAACGGCGTTGTCTCCAACACCAAGTGTTGTTTCCCCTATTCTTCCTGAATAAGGCTGTTCGGGAATCTCAAAGGCCAATTTTTATACCTCCTTCTTGGATTCTTTGGTTGTTCATAATCTGCGGCTTATGGCCGCTGCTTAATATTAATAAAACATAAAAAAGTTTACTTGTGAAAAATTTAACATAGTAAGCACAAAAAAATGCCTCCGCCTCAGAGGTCATCCGCCGTAAAGTAGAAGATTATCGAAGCGTTGTCAAGGGGTTTTTGTCAGTAATTTAAAAGGTTTTACCAAGCATTTAGAAACCCTATATATTGTATAAAGCCAAAACCGTATACAATATAACGGGTGTTTATTGGGTTATCTCATCAAAAATACGGTATGCTGCCTTAACCGCTCCATTTTCGCCGGGTAATTCAACAGTTGGCCTGCCTTCCAGGTCAAACTGCTGCACTTCCGAATCCTCAGGGACGGTGCCGATAAAATCCAGATCATATTGACTGAGCGCCTCATTCAGAGCCTCTGATTGACCTTCTTTGGTACGATTGATCATAATGACTTTCCGGCTGATATTCAATTTGAGGGAATCTGTTAATGCCACAATACGATGGGCCGCCTGTAAGCCGCGCCTTGTGGCGTCGCTCACCACCAGGAGCACGTCGATGTTGTTGGTGGTCAGCCTGCTGATATGCTCCATACCGGCCTCATTGTCCACCACCAGATAGCTGTAATTACCGATAAGCCTTTCCAGATATTGGGTCAAAAGAGTGTTAGCAGCACAATAACATCCCGAACCTTCCGGGCGACCCATGGCAATGAGGTCAAAACCACTGGACTCCACAACCGCTTCCTGAAGCTTCATTTCCATATACACATCTTTGGTCATACCCGTCGCAACACCCGTTTTCATATCCTCCCTGGCATCTCCCAGTGTCTCGCCCGAATCGATTCCCAGCACTTCATTCAGGTTGGCATTGGCATCGGCATCCACGGCCAAAACGGGGGTTTTCCCTTTTTCCACCAGGTATTTGACCAGCATACCTGCTGTAGTGGTTTTGCCGGTCCCCCCTTTTCCGGCTAACGCGATTGAATAAGTCATGTTTTCCTCCCCTTGCTGAAAGATAAATTTTAATTGCTATTTTCTAAAAAAAGCTCTACAATATGCTGTTTTTACAAAAATCTTTTTTTTAACTCACAACTGATTTCCATGACAACCAAAAACGAAATATGGGACCAAATAAAACAAAGCATCAGGAGCGATATCCCAAAATCCGAGTTCAAAACGTGGCTGTCGCAAACATCTTTGCTTGAAATCGACCCGGAATTCGCTGTTATTGAGGTTCCAAACAAATTCGTCGCATCATGGCTTTCTGAAAATTACAGTGAGCATATACGGGCGCTTTTGCGAGATCTCGTTGGTGCCCACCCGGCCATCCGGTTTTCATACCAGACCCTTCGAAAAAGAAAAAAAGGGAAAAAGAAACGTATCCCTCGAAGTTCAAAAACGTCCTTTCCTTCAAGGCTGGATCCGTCCCGCACCTTTTCCGATTTCGTTACAGCCCGTTCCAACGGACTGGCCTGCTCTTCTGCGCTTGATGTTGCAATCCATCCGTCCTGCAAGTATAATCCTCTTTATATCTTTAGCAAATGGAGCTTTGGAAAAACCCATCTTTTGCACGCCATCGGGAATGAGGCCATGAAAAAAGATCCTGACAATAACGCCGTTTACCTGTCAGCTGAAAATATGATCTCCCAATTCGAAAAAACTTCTCCTGACAGGATTAACGGCTTCTGGGGAGAAGAAAAAGCGCCTCGGTTTCTGCTGCTGGACGACATTCAGACCGTCGCCTCTCATGATAAATCAAAAAGAGAGTTGCTTTCTCTTTGTACTCAATTTTTAGAATCAAAACGTCAGTTGGTAGTTGCTGCCTCCGCCCCACCGAGGCAAATCAAGAATCTCCTGCCCCAACTGCGTTCCCGTCTTGAATGGGGCCTGATTACCGAAATAAAGGTCCCTGATCAAAAAACGAAAATGAAAGTAATCCACCAAAGGGCAAAACAGCACGGCATTCAATTTCAAGAGGATGCAACATTCTTCCTGGCAAGCGCAGCCCATGATCTGAAAAATTTGGTCCGTCTAATTGAAAAAATTAAAATTCATGCATCGCTTCACGGAAACAAAATTGATATTCCTATTGTGCAATCGATTTTTGAAAATAAACTTCATACCCAAATCGAACCCGAGCATATTCAGGAAATCACGGCGGAATATTTTCAAATTTCACCATACGATCTTTTGAGTCGAAAGAAAGAGCGGAAAATCTCTTACCCCAGACAGGTGGCCATATTCCTGACAAGAAAATACACGAACATGTCTTTAAAAGAAATCGGAAGAGTCTTCGGTAATAAACATCATTCATCTATAATTTACTCAATTAATAGTATCGAAAAAAATATGAAATTAAAAATAGAGGTTGTTAATGATATAAACAAATTAAGAAACTTTCTTTCAAACAGCTCGGTTGAATAGAATTTCAGGACTGTCC
>JAGHDR010000381.1 GCA_021159825.1 Deltaproteobacteria bacterium
CCTGAATGAGAAAATCCAACTGATTTTTCTGCCCGGGTTTTCCATGGCCCAAAAGCTCACGGACATCTCCGGTCGAGGGGTGGGCATGGATGTGGTCAAAACCAATCTGGACCGCCTGGGAGGGCAGATCGACCTGAACACGGAAGTCGGGAAAGGGACCACCGTCAGGATCAAGGTCCCATTGACCCTGGCCATTATCCCCAGCCAGATCATCCTCACCGAAAATGAACGGTACGCCGTACCGCAAGTGAACCTGGTGGAACTCATCCGGGTGCCCGCCAACCAGGTGCAAAAACGGGTGGAGATCGTGGGGGACGCGGAAGTGGTGCGGTTACGGTCCCGGCTCCTCCCCCTGCTGCGCCTCTCTGATGTGCTGGGCCTTCGGCGCACCTATTCGAGCCCCGGCAACGAAAAAGCCGGGTCTGATCGGCGCAACGGCATTGCGGATCGACGGTCCAGAAAAACCCCCTTTTTCGAACCCTCGTATGAAAACCGGGCCGATCTTGAAAGCGCGTCCTCACAAAACGCGGAAGAGAGCGATTCAAATCACCGGCCGCGCACCGACAGCGACCGACGTTACCGGGCGACCAGCGGTCTCAACATCGCCGTGGTATCCTCAGGCAACATGCGATACGGCCTGGTTGTGGACGCTTTGTTTGATTCGGAAGAGATCGTGGTACACCCGCTGGGCCGACATCTCAAACAGACCAAAGGGTACGCCGGCGCCACCATCATGGGGGACGGTAAGGTGGCCCTGATCCTGGACGTGATGGAGTTGGCACAACTGGCCGAACTCTCTTCGGTACACGAAAGCACCCGGGCCAAAGAACTGGCCAAGGAGAAGGCAGCGGCATCGAAAGTCGGCAAAGACCGGCAATCCCTGCT
Source organism: Deltaproteobacteria bacterium (assembly GCA_021159825.1). Lineage (GTDB taxonomy): Bacteria > Desulfobacterota > DSM-4660 > Desulfatiglandales > Desulfatiglandaceae > NaphS2. The sequence continues at coordinate 886 of JAGHDR010000381.1, forward strand.
GGTTTTCAGGAACGCCCATGACGAACAGTTTGCCGTTCCATTGAACCAGGTACTTCGAATCGAAAAAATCAACGCCACCCAGGTGGAAGTGATGGGGGGCAGAAAAGTAATGCAGTACCGGGGCGGCAACCTGCTGCTCTTTACCATCGACCAGGTGGCCTCCGTCAAACCCCTGGGGGAAAAAAGCCATATGTTGGTCCTGGTCTTCATGCTGGCGGGAAGGGAAATCGGTCTTCTGGCCACGGGCCCGGTGGATGCTCTGGAAAGCACTGAAAAACTGGATGAAAAAGCGCTGAAGCAGCCCGGAATCATGGGATCGGTGGTCATCGACGGTCAAACCACCCTGCTGGTGGATGTCTTTGACATTATTTCCACCCTCAACCCCGACTGGTTTACTGAGGAAAAGGAAACTGAAAAAAAACCTTCGGCCTCCTCAAGAATCCTCATTGCCGAGGATTCCAATTTTTTCAGGGACCAGGTAAAAGGGTTCATTGAAGACGAAGGATACGCCGTTATTGAAGCCAAAGACGGTCTTGAAGCCTGGCAATTGTTAGAGGAACATGGGGCTGTCATATCCCTGGTGGTGACGGACCTTGAAATGCCCAACCTGGACGGTTTCGGCCTGGCCAAAAAAATCAAATCGGATGAACGGTATCGGCACCTGCCGGTCATTGCGCTAACCTCTTTGGCGGAAGATGATAATATTGCCAGAGGCCAAAAAGTGGGCATTGACGACTACCAGATCAAACTGGATCGGGAAAAACTCATGGGAAGCATTGACCGCTTCATGAGAAAAATTTGAAACTGGGAAAGCATAAGGCAACCGTTCACGGTTTCCCAACATGGAGGTTACGAAGATGAAGAATGTGAAACTGATGGCAAAACTAATCGGTGGCTTTTCCATTGTGGCGTTGATCACACTCGTTATAGGCTTTGTGGGGTGGAGCAGCATCAACAACCTCGACGGCAATCTGGTGGAAATCAGCGAAGTACGCCTGCCCAGCATCAAGAGCCTCCTCATCATGAGCTGGCAGATGGAGGAGATGACCCAGGTTCAACGGACGCTTCTGGATCCCAATCTGGACATGGACGTCCGAAAGCAACAGTACAAAGAATTCGCTGAGGCTCAAAAACGCTACACAACCGCACGGGATATTTATGAATCCCTGCCCCAGACCCAGGAAGAGGCCCGGCTGTGGAAAGAATTTATGGCGGTCTGGCAGGAGGTCAAAAAAAGCAATGACGCCTTTTTACAACTTTGTGGAAACCTGGACAAAACCGACATCCTGAACCCCATGGCTCTGCGGGCAAAGATAGAAAGTTTCAGAGTGGATCATTATCATCTGATGGAAAAAACCATGATGATGGTCTTTACAGGGAAGAAATTCGATGGTGGTGACAACCCTCAAGTCTGCCGTTTCGGAAAGTGGATGGCGAACTTTAAGACAAAAAACCCGGTATTACTGGCCTCCCTGAGGGAAATTTCCGCGATTCACAATGAATTCCATGAAACGGTGGGAAAAATCAGGGATCTGGTCAATCAAGTCGACATGACCGGGGCGCGCGCCCTCTTTGACCAAAAAATGATGCCTGCCGCCGAACAGATGTTCACTCATTTTGATGCCATACTGGCTGAAACCACCAAAGCCGAAGCGATTTTCAACCAGATGACCCATCACGCCATGGTGACAGCCCTGGAAAAACATGAACTCGCCGACAGGCTTATTGAGGATATTATTACCGTCAATGAAGGGGTGGTGGCGAAGGAGGAAAAACTGGCACGGGCCGATTCCGGGAACGCCAAAATGACGGCGGTATTGGGCATGATTGTGGGGTTTTTCGCGGCCCTGGCCCTGGGGATTTACCTGAGCATCTCCATTACACGCCCCATCCGGAAGGGAACCGTATTCGCCAGAAAAATGGCGGAAGGGGATTTCCGGGAAACCATTGATATTGATCAGAAAGATGAAATCGGTGTCATGGCCAAGGCGCTGAATAACATGGTTTCAAGCCTGGGGAAGATGATTCGGGATATTACCGCCGGGGTGGACACCCTTTCCAGCTCTTCCACGGAACTGAGCACCATCTCCCACCAGATGTCTTCCGGTGCCGAGCAAACCTCGGAAAAATCCAATACGGTCTCCACCGCCGCGGAAGAGATGAGCACCAATATGAGCTCCGTAGCAGCTGCCACGGAGCAGGCCTCCACAAACGTCAATATGGTAGCCACCGCCTCCGAGGAAATGACGGCAACCATCAGTGAAATCGCTCAGAACACGGAAAAAGCGGCCAAAATTACGGAAAAAGCGGTCTCCGAGGCCCAAAATGCTTCCGAAACGGTGGATGAACTGGGCAAAGCCGCCAGGGAAATCGGCAAAGTGACGGAATCCATTACGGAGATTTCAGAACAGACCAACCTCCTGGCCTTAAACGCCACCATTGAGGCGGCCCGGGCCGGGGATGCGGGTAAAGGGTTCGCCGTTGTGGCCAATGAAATCAAGGAGCTGGCCAAACAGACGGCCGGCGCCACCGATGAAATCAAGCAAAAAATAGAGGGCATTCAGAATTCCACGGACGGCACCGTCAAACAGATCGACCAGATTTCAACGGTGATCAACGAAGTGAACGAAATCGTGTCCATTATTGCCACGGCAGTGGAAGAACAATCCGTCACCACCCGGGATATCGCCGGCAATGTAGCCCAGGCCGCCCAGGGCATTCAGGAAGTAACCGAGAATGTGGCTCAGAGTTCCACGGTAGCCGCGGAAATTGCCAAGGATATCGCCGGCGTCAACGAAGCCGCCCGGGAAATGTCCAACAGCAGTTCCCAGGTGAACCTGAGTGCTAAAAGCCTCAGCCAACTGGCGGAACAGTTGAAATCCATGGCGGAACGGTTCAAGATATGAGAAAGGAAATTTATCCGCCATGCAGAACAATACGGATATCAAGAGTCTGGATCTTGCCACTTTTTACGTACGTGGGTCCGCTTACGGCATTGATCTTCTGAAGATCCAGGAAATCAACAAACTTCTGGTTTTGACACCGGTACCGGGTGCACCCGCTTATGTGCGGGGCATATTGAACCTTCGCGGCCAGATCGTTACGGTCATTGATCTGGGATACAAGCTGGGCTTGCCTGAAACCCGTGTCAACAGAAAGGGACGGAATATTATCGTCCGTTCACCGGGTGAACATATCGGCCTGCTGGTGGAAGAGATCAGTGAAGTGGTTCGGGTAAATATCGATGAGATTGAAGCCCCCCCTGCCAACATGAACGGCATACAAGGGGATTTTTTTCACGGCGTCATCAAAACCGACGATCTACTGATCGGGATTCTGGATATCGAAAAGGTCCTGGAATAAGGGTCTTAAAAGAGACAAATCATGCAAAACGAAACGATCCTTCGCGTGCTGGTGGTTGACGATACCGTCCTGTATCGCAAAGTAATCACCGATGTCCTGAGCGAAGTGCCGGGTGTGGTGGTGGTGGGCAGCGCCCACAACGATAAGATGGCCATGAAAAAAATTGCCACGCTCAAACCGGACCTGCTGACGCTGGATATTGAGATGCCGGAAATGGATGGCCTGTCGGTACTTCGAAAAATGGCAACCGATGCGCCGAACGTGGGTGCCATCATGCTCAGTGCCTACACCCGGGAAGGCAGCGAAATGACCATCAAGGCCCTGGAACTGGGGGCCTTTGATTTCATCCCGAAACCCCAGACCAAAAGTCTTCAGAAAAGCCGGGCCGAGCTCAAAAAAGCCATTACGCCCATGATCAAGGCATTTGTTCGGCTCAAGGAAGTGCGAAGGATTTTAAAGGGTAAGCAAAAAAATGTGGTTCAGGGGTTACCCTCACCCCGAAAGGTTTCAGATGGAAGCACCAGCGTGGCAAAAAAGCCTTCTTCCGTTCACCTGATCCCCAAATCCAAAGTCGTGACCATCGGCATTTCCACCGGGGGGCCTGTTGCCCTGGCCCACTTTCTGCCGGAATTGCCGGCCGGTCTGGGGGTTCCCCTGCTGATTGCTCAGCATATGCCGCCTGTATTCACGTAATCTCTGGCCGGAAATCTGGATCGCCGTTGCGCCATTACGGTGAAAGAGGCGGTTGATGGAGAAAAAATTGTACCCAACACGGCCTATATCGCACCGGGGGGGAAACAGATGAAGGTGGCCAACGACATATTTAAGAACGCCAAGATCATTCGCATCACCAACGATCCGCCGGAAAATGGGTGTGCGCCATCGGCCGATTACCTCTTCCGGTCGGTGGCTGAGCATTTCGGCGGCAATGCCACAGGGGTTATCATGACCGGCATGGGCTCCGATGGCACCATGGGATTGCAACAGATGAACAAAAAAGGCGCCTTCATCATTGCCCAGGACGAAGCCAGCAGCGTGGTATACGGCATGGCCAAAAAGCCTGTTGAAATGGGTATCGTTAACATGGTAGTGCCCCTGGATCATATGGCGGCACAAATTCGCCGGACAATCCCAAGGGGCCTTAAAATTAATGGTTGAAATGCTTTTTTTTGGAGCCGGGCCAAAACCGTTTCTTGGCAAAATGTGAATGGTAAAGATTACGCAGGAAGAACATGACCTGTTTTGTCAATACATACAGGCTCTATCGGGAATCCATCTTGACGGTAGCAAGGCCTACCTTCTGGAAACCCGGCTGGCCTCGCTGCTTGAGCAAGAGCGCTGCACCTGTTTCGCCGAACTCTATCATAAGGCAAAACACCTTGGAGGAGAAACCCTCAGGCAGAAAATCATCGACCGGATTTCCACAAACGAAACGCTTTTTTTCAGGGACAAACGGCCATTTGAACTGCTTCAGCACAAAATTATTCCAGACCTCATCGATGCGAGAAAGGCTGCATCTTCGGGGTTTTTCCCGACCCCGATCCGCATCTGGAGCGCGGCCTGCTCCACCGGGCAGGAAATCTACAGCGTTGCAATCGTATTAAGAGAGCTGCTGCAGGACCTGAACGGGTACCGGATACAACTGCTGGGAACCGATCTTTCCAACACCGCCATTGCCCGCGCCAGCCGGGGTGAGTACAACCAGTTTGAAATCAAACGGGGGTTATCGGAAGACACACTGAAGAAACACTTTACATTCAATGGCAACGCCTGGAAAATCAATGATGATATCCGGGCCATGGTCTCCTTTAAAAAAACAAACCTGATGCTCCCTTTTGACGGTTTGGGTAAATTTGACATCGTTTTCTGCAGAAATGTGGGGGTTTATTTCAATATGACAGATCGGAAAAAACTCTTCAGCAATATATCCAGGGCCATGGAAAAGGACGGTTATCTGATTATCGGCGCCACCGAATCCCTGATCAATGTGGACCCTCAATACGAACCCAGGCGTTATCTGCGCTCGGTGTTTTACCAACTGAAATGAATTTTCCGGAGGACAGCCCGTGAAACAACCCTTGAAAATCCTGGTGGTGGACGATAGTCGGGTGATTCGGCAAAGCATTCGAAAGGAACTTGAACCCGGCGGATATGAGGTATCCGAGGCCAAAAACGGCCTTGAGGCCCTGACACGTCTGGCTGGATCATCACCTCCCGACCTCGTTACCCTGGATATTGAAATGCCCAAGCTGAATGGGTTCGACACCTGTCGAAAACTCCGCACAGACCGGTATACCCGCTTTTTCACGCACTGTTCGGGCAACCGAATGCCCGTAATCTTTGTGACGGGAAACGACACCATGAAAGATCGCAAAAGGGGATTTCAGCTGGGGGCGGTGGATTTTATCACCAAAC
>JAGHDR010000256.1 GCA_021159825.1 Deltaproteobacteria bacterium
CCCTTATATCTGCCCAGAAGCGCGAGGGCCAGACGGGTAAAAAATCGCCCGGCGCCCGCTTTGTCCAAAAGAGCGCCCATCAGAACGAAAAGATATACGATGGAAGATGAAACACCCAGAGGGATTCCGTATATGCCTTCGGTCGAAAGTGAAATATTGCTCAGGTAACGGCTCAGGGAAACGCCCTTGAATGCCAGCAGATCCGGCATATAGGGCCCCGAGAAAGCATACCCGGTGAACAACAGAGCAATGACGGGAAGCGCCGGACCAATGATCCTCCGAGTCGCTTCAAGCAGCAAAATAACCAGGACGCTCCCCATAACCAGGTCGCGGACCGTTGGAATACCGGCCCTCATGGCAATTCCCTCATAATCTAAAACGATATAAAGAGAGGCCAGGACGCCGGATGCGGCCAACCCATAATCCATGGCCGGAATACGATCCCTGACGGAAAGGAAAGAACAAAATCTGATGGATTTCTTAAGGCACGGACTTACCAAGAAAAGAAGGGCCAGGGCAAAAGCGAGGTGTATGGCCCTTTCCTTGGTGCTGTCGATGATGAGGAAACAGGGAAGCGATAGTTGAAAAAGCGCCCACAGTACGGCGATGCCGGAAACCAGATAGGCTTCAATGGGGGACAACTCCCGTATGAAACCACTTTCTGCTCTCAGCAGTTCTTCAGCGGACTTGTCTTTTCGCATCGCCCTTCAGTTTACGTCTGATCATCAGATAGCCCCCGACGATGAAAAGTAATCCCACGACGAAAACCACGTTATTGTCTCTGCTCATACCGTATGCCACACTTGACACCCCGAGGATACAGATGATGATGGCAATGGTTTTTTCGAATTTTATTCCCATGAACTTGAATACAAAAAAAAGACACTCTTTCCAACGAAAAAGTGCCGTTATTGATCTCTAAAGCGACTGCAGTTTTTCAGATCATGCTCCGGAAACACCGGAAACCTTTGGTTTGTTTGTGCGATTTCTTTGGTGAGGCTTACGGGCCCTCGATCCTTGCCGCGTACGTTGTTTTGCGGATTGTGAAGACGCCCTTTTTCCGGCATAAGCGCCCTTCTTTTGGGTGGCAGGCCTTTTCAGACGGGGAGGAGGCGATAAAGCCAGCAGAGCTTCATCCGGCTGCTCGCAAACAAGGGGGTTTCCCAGATATTCCTCAATGGCCGGAATGTAAAACGAATCATCTTCATCTGCAAAACTCACCGAAATCCCGGAAGCCCCGGCACGACCCGTGCGGCCGATGCGATGCACGTAGTCCTCAGGGTCCGTTGGCAGGGTAAAATTGATGACGTGGCTGATCCCTTCCACGTGCAAACCGCGCGCCGCCACATCTGTTGCCACCAGAACACGAACACGCCCGTTACGAAAATTCTCAAGGGTTTTTATCCGCTTGTTTTGGGGAACCTCCCCGGACAGAATCGCGCAATTGATCTGGTAGCGCTGCAACCGTTCCGACAGGCGGCGTGTTTGATCCCGGCGATTAACAAACACCAGCACCCGCTCCAGCTTCTGCCCGACAATCAGGTTCATCAAAAGCGCGAATTTTTCGTCAGCCGTAACAATATAGACCAGTTGTCTGACCGATTCAGCCGCGATATGCTCCGGCTCAATCTCAACGTGAACCGGGTTTTTCGTCCACTGCTCGGCCAGACGTTCCACCTCGGGCTTCAGCGTGGCGCTGAAAAACATGGTTTGACGCTCATTTTTGTGGGGAGTGCTATGGACAATCTTCCTGATATCCGGAATAAACCCCATATCGAGCATACGATCAGCTTCGTCGATCACCAGGATTTCAACTTTGTTGAGATGAAGGATTCCCTGCCTCTGAAAATCGAGCAACCGGCCCGGCGTCGCCACCATAATGTCGATGGGGTTTTTTAGCAGCACCTGCTTTTGTTTATCATATTGCATACCGCCCAATATGGACTGAATTCGAAGACGTGTATATTTTCCGATGCCGCGAGCGTCTTTTTCAATCTGCAGCACCAACTCCCGTGTGGGTGCCATAATCAAAACACGAGGCGCTCCCTGCGACCGTTTTCCTTTAATCGGTTCCTTTAAAAGATGCGCATAGATATTAATGAGAAAAGCAGCACTCTTTCCGGTTCCCGTCTGTGCTTTCCCGGTGACATCCGAGCCGGTTAAAGCCTTGGGAAGGATCTCAGCTTGAATCGGAGTACAGTATTTAAAGCCCAGATCCGAAATGGCATGCATAATGGGTGTCGGTAAACCGAGATCATGAAAACGAAACTGTCCCTCCACCTCGGGAACCACAAACCGGGAAACCTGCCAGGAAGGGCGGGATGCCTTTGTGCCGGAGGGTTTGGAACCGGTTTTCGGAGCATCGTCTTTCCCCCGGCCTGGTAAAACACCATCATGGGATTTGGCGGAAACCGGCAAGACCGGTGCAGGTTTATCCGGTGTGGTTCCATGAACCGATGGCGTAGAAATCGTTTTATTTGAAGACGTTTTTGGGGAAAGCTCTTTTTTTAGGAAGGTATGAACTGCTTGAACCAGGTTTTTTAACAATAATTTTTCCTTTCGCATGCCCTTTTAATAGCCAGGGCCTGTTAACAGCCGGGGCGTATGGACGGTTAAACCGTAGGGGCAGGTACGCCTGCCCCTACTTACCTTTGGGGGGATAAAGGTTTGGATCTATTCGTTGGCAGTGGTCGGTACACCCTCTTGAGGGTCGGCCGAATCCATATCCATCATTTTCTCTTTCAGCAAGGCACCCAGACTACTGGTAGCCTTTTCCTGGTTATTCACATAGCTGGCATAGACCTTTTTCTCAGGACTTTCCTGAAGCTTTCGGATGGAAAGTCCGATCCTTTTATCTTTCTGGGAAACATTCACGACCTCGGCATCGAGTTCATCTCCCACCTGAAAATCTTTCAATTCCTTTGCACCCTGCCGGCCTTTGGGAAGCTGGGAAACATGGATCAACCCTTCAAGCCCTTCTTCCAGCTCAACAAAAAGACCAAAATCGGTAATGTTGGTGACCTTTCCCGAAACCCGTGTGCCGGGTTTGTACTTCTCAGGAATTTCATTCCATGGATCGGGAGTCAGATGTTTGATGCCGAGAGAAAAGTGCTCACTCTCTTTATCAATGCGAAGAATCACCGCCCTTACGTCATCACCCTTTTTGTAAAGCTCCGACGGATGTTTGATCTGCTTGGTCCAGGAAATATCAGAAATATGAACCAGACCGTCGATGCCCTTGTCAATGCCCACAAAAACGCCGAAATCCGTAATATTCTTGATCTTTCCCTCAATAATGGCGCCAATGGGATATTCGTCCGTAATAACATCCCAGGGGTTCGGCTCAAGCTGTTTAACACTCAGGGAAATCCGCTTTTTGGCCACATCCATGCTCAACACCATGGTTTCAACCATATCACCAACGCGGAAGAGCTCCGAAGGGTGCATAACCTTACGGGTCCAAGACATCTCGGAAATATGAACCAGGCCTTCCACGCCCTCTTCCAACTCCACAAAAGCACCATATTTTTTCAAGGTGGCAATACGCCCCGGAATCTGGGATCCCACAGGATATTTTTCTTCTATCCCGGTCCACGGATCTGCGGTCAGTTGTTTGATGCCGAGAGATACGCGTTCCTTTTCCCGATCAAAGCTCAACACTTTTACCGTAATCTTATCGCCGATCTGGTAGAGCTCCGAAGGATGCCCGGTCTTGCTCCAGGCGATGTTGGTCACATGAACCAAGCCGTCAATCCCGCCCAGATCGATAAACAAACCATGATCGGTAATATTGGTGACCGCCCCCTCAATCACAACACCTTCTTCAAGATTCTCAAGCACTTTTTCACGCAGCGCCGCTCGCTCAACCTCCAAAACAGCCCGTCGCGACAATACAATGTTTCCCTGACGCCGTTCATATTTGATAATCTTGAAATCATGCTCAACACCCACCAGCGTATCCAGGTCCTTCACCGGCCGCAGATCGGCCTGGGAACCGGGCAAAAAGGCCTGAAGCCCCACATCCACTGAAAGGCCGCCCTTCACCCTGGAAATGATCTTGCCTTTGATGGTTTCATTATCTTTGTAGACTTTTTCAATATCATCCCATATTTTGACCCGCGCAGCCTTTTCCTTGGACAAAACGATGTTCCCATCTTTGTCCTCCTTACGCACCAGAAGGACTTCCACCGTGTCGCCCACCTGTGCCGTGAAGTTACCCTCAAGATCCTTGAATTCGTTGATACGGATTTGTCCTTCCGATTTGTATCCAATATCTACCAGCACGAACTCATTGTCGATTTGGACAATTTCGCCGCTGACAATTTTCCCTTCTTGAATACTCTTCAGACTTTCTTCGAACATCTCCATGAAG
>JAGHDR010000330.1 GCA_021159825.1 Deltaproteobacteria bacterium
AAACTGGATGACCGATCTTAAAATACCTCAAAAACTGTGAAACTTTAGATATTTAATAATATTAAAAGCTGAGAGCCAAGGGATCATGTTCGCTTTACAGCGTTATCTCAATTGAGAGTTTGAACCGTGTCAAAACCAAACAGCCCCTATCAAAAATATATCTACTGGTTGACCCAAGACCAGGAGTCACAACTGGATGCCAACTTTGAAATCCGGAATATCAAATTGAAACACGCCAAAGGAATTGTCTGCACCCCCCTTGACAGGATCAATAAAATTACAAGTGTTGCGCCCGAAGTCTGGGATGAGACCTGTGTCAGACAAGGCAGTTGGTATCGAACCTCCGATAAAAACAGCTTGTACCTGGTCATCAGCTCATTTGAACTGGAAAACTTTGAAACCCAAAAAGCAGCTGTGATCACCGAGTCCGATTTTGTGCTCCCACAACCGGCATCTCTGACGAAAAAACAGCTTCTCTTTGAGGATCCCCGCCTTCAGGAGAAAATGCCCGCTCGGTGGCGGCATGTGGATGAAATGGAAAAGAGAATATATCTGAGATGGGCGAAAAGACTGGGTTCTTCGGTACAGGACTATGATCAACTCTACATGACCCATACCGCCAACCACGCCAATTTCATAACGCCTAAATTTTTCATTGAAACGTCTGAGAGCATCGTTCCCTATTCCATCGACAAAAGTGCCCACTTATGTTCCTGCTGCGTGGAACTGTTTCAGGTTTTGGGGAGTGAATTCAAAAAAAAGCTGGTGGCCCCCTGTCCCGGAGCCACCATATTTGCACGCTTGAAGCCGAATCGATACCTGCTGGTGGAAAAGCCTTGAGGTCAAATCCTAACAATCTTATGTCTTGACACCTGAACCCATATCCCTTAGATTTTTGCTCGTATCATGTGGGGCTGGTCTGTGTGCTTGCCCACTAACGCCTATGAAGGGTCATCATATCCATGCCGACACCACAAACAAAGAAACTGAGCAAAACCCGGAATCTGGGCATTATCGCCCATATCGACGCGGGTAAAACCACTGTAACGGAACGGGTCCTTTTCTATTCCGGTCGTGTCCATAAAATGGGCGAAGTGCATGATGGTGAAGCCACCATGGACTGGATGGTGGAAGAAAAGGAACGGGGCATTACCATTACTTCGGCGGTTACCTCCTGCGATTGGCGCGGGCATGCCATCAACATTATTGACACGCCGGGACACGTGGACTTCACCATCGAAGTCGAGCGCTCTTTGCGTGTGCTGGATGGGGCTATCGGTGTCTTTTGTGCTGTGGGCGGCGTGGAACCGCAATCCGAAACGGTCTGGCGTCAGGCAGATCGCTATCGAGTACCGAAAATTGCCTTTATTAACAAGCTGGACCGAGTGGGTGCTGATTTTTATAGGGCCGTGGACATGATAGAGGCGCGGCTTGATGCAACCCCCCTGATCCTTCAGATCCCTTGGGGAGCAGAAGATCAGTTCAATGGTGTCATCGATCTCATCGAGATGGAGGCCATTTTGTGGGAAGATGACACCCTTGGCGCGCAATACCGCACCACGCCCATTCCTGAAGAGATGGCCGAAGAAGCTTCCGGATATCGGGAGAGGCTCCTCGAAACCATGGCAGATAATGATGACGGGATAATGGAAAAATACCTTTCCGAGGAAGAAATCCCTGTTCAGGAACTGAAAGAAGCCATTCGAAATGCCACCATAAAAATGGCCCTGGTACCCATTTTCTGCGGCACAGCACTGCGAAACAAAGGCGTTCAACCCCTTTTGGATGGTATTGTGGATTACCTTCCCTCACCCCTGGATGTCCCTCCCATTGCGGGAATCCATCCCGGCACCGGCAAGACGGAAACACGCCCGGCCAAGCCTGGAGGGCCCCTCTCGGCCCTGGCATTTAAAGTGATGATGGATCAGGGCAGAAAAATGACGTACCTCCGGATCTACTCGGGGACCTTGAAAGCCGGGGAAACGGTTTTTAATCCCGGGAAAAACATCAAAGAAAAACCGGCACGGCTATTGAAAATGCATTCCAACAAACGGGAACGCATCGATGATGTGTCAGCCGGGGATATTGTGGCGGCAATGGGTCTAAAAATCACGACCACCGGCGACACGCTCTGTACGGAAAATGATCCAATCCTGCTTGAACCTATCCGGATTAACGAGCCGGTCATTAGTGTGGCGGTAGAACCCAAAAAAGTTCAAGGCTATGACAAGCTTTTGGAAGCGCTTAAGAAACTGTCCGACGAAGATCCCACATTCAAAACCAAAATAGATGAAGAAACGGGCCAAACCCTCATTTCAGGTATGGGTGAATTGCATCTGGAAATCCTGACGGGAAGGCTTAAGCGGGAATTTTCCGTTGAAATCAACCAGGGGAAACCCCAGGTCGTTTATCGGGAAACTATCACCGCACCATCAATCCAGGAGGAAATATTCCAGAGAGAACTGGGCGGTCAACAGCACTTTGCAGGGGTTCAAGTCGAAATATCGCCGCTTAAAAGAGGCTCCGGGAATAAATTTGTAAACCAATGCGAAGCAGAGGAGCTTACCGAAGAATGTCTTGAGGCGATCCGTCAAGGCACCCATGAAGCTGAAGGGGGCGGTTCCCTGAGGGGTTATCCGGTTGTTGACGTCAGGACAACCCTTTTAAACGTTCAAGCGAAAGAGACTTCCGATGCCATGGCGTTCAGGGTTGCCGCCAACATGGCCTTCAAGCAAGCCTTCTTAAAAGCGGAACCCATTCTTCTTGAACCAATTATGAAAACGGAAGTGCTGGTGCCCGAAGCGTTTACCGGGGATGTGATCGGCGATCTGAATGCCCGCAAAGGAAAAATCTCCCAGATTGTTAGCAAGGGATCAACTCAGGTCCTGACCGCCAATGTTCCCCTGTCGAAAATGTTTGGTTACTCCACAGCCCTGCGGTCCGCTTCCCAGGGAAGGGGAACTTTTTCCATGCAGTTCAGTCACTACGACCAGTCGTAGTCCACTTTTCACTTTCTTTTGACCTCAAGCAGCGCTTTCCCTTTCCCGTAATCGATGATAACCCCATAAGACGTGATTTCCACCAGTCGAAAACTGCTCTCCCCAATGGTATCCCCTTCTCTGTAGCCCTGCATATTGATAAAAACCCGACGCTCCGGCGGGTTGGGGGAATACATGTGGACATTGATTTCCAATGGACCCAAAACGGATTGTATTTCTTCGGGGAGGTTGTCAAACAGGGGTAGGGTTTTCTTTGGCTGCGCTTCGGGAAGGACTTCCACGCCGGCCGTTGAACGCTTTTCGGTGCTCCTTAACACCATGGATTTCTTGACCGGTTCCGGAACCGGTTTTGGGACCACAATATCTTTCTTTAGCGGAGGAGCAGCAGCGGTTAATTCGGACGTTCTTTCGCGGGGTAGGTTAATGTAACTGGGCGTCCGTTTGGCCTTTTTTGGTGTTTCCATCTGCTTTTTCTCAGCAGAGGGAGCAGGCGGGGTTGTATCCTTGACGGTTTTCACAGCCACCGATAAGGGTTTGGACGGGTCTTTGGGCAGCGACCGCTTCGCCTGCGTCGATGCCGTCCCGGCCATCGTAGCATGGGTTGCTTTAGCGGCGTTGGCCAGGGCAGGCTTCGGTGCTTTGTCTTTGAGATTGTCCTCGGAGGGCTCTTTCGGCCAGAATATGATGGCCACCGCCACGAAAATAACCAGAAAAGCACTACCCGCCCAGAACCACGGATGGGTCTTGCGGCGGTTCAGACGTTCTTCCTGGTAAATGACACTCAAATCGGGGGCCTTTTCCAGTTTTCGCTCCCGTTCAGCGCGTTTCAGGGCGTCTAGAATCAATGACATGTGGATACCTTTATCAGTTGTCAGTTATCAGTTGTCAGTTGTCAGTAAAAGCATAGCTGAAAACTGATAACTGACAACTAGCAACTGCTCCTAGGGGGTCTCACGTTCCGCTTTCGTTAGCTGAATCAGGGTCTGCTCTCCCACAATGCCGTCCGCTTCCACAGCATAAGACCTTTGAAAATTCATGACCCGCATCTCCAGAATATCGTCAAAAACAGCCTTTTCCATGCCATCCGACACATCGCTCACGCCCTCTATGCGGTTCAGCTGCGCCTTCAGCCAGCGCACATCGGGACCCGAATCCCCTTTCTTGAGGATTGCACTTTTGATGGGCGGCGGTTTCCAGATCAAGGTGAAGTCCCCGAACCAGAAAGGGTCCAAATCGTTTTTGGACAGGGAGAGTTGGCTTTCCCCGAAATCCAAGAGCACCGCCTGGTCCTTGATCTGCATGGCAGCGACATAGTGCCTGCGCCCCCGGTCATCGATCAGTTCCAGAACCGCCGGCCGATTCAGGTGTTTGAGGGTGGTCCAGTTACCCCTGTCGCTGTAGCAGCGATAACCGACGCTGGGCGCCCATTCACAAACACTCCTGCTCGACATGGCCGGTTCATCTGTGTTTGGAATGGCCAACCCCCAGTACTTCAACAGAGATTGGAAGGCGTTTTGCATATGGGTATGGGTTTTTTCCCCGTAAAACACGTCATCAATGGTTCCGAGGGCTTTTCCAGCTTTCTCATGAACGGTTCTCACCACCGGTTTTGTGGCGGTTTTGCTCGAATCCTCCTGCCATTGCGCCCACCATTGGCCAGGGTTCGGATTCTGAAAGAAAAGCCATCCCACCCCCAGGAGAACCGGAAACAGCAGCGCCAACAACCACCCCGTGACGCCTGGGCTCCGCATAAGGGTTTTTTTCCCCATAACTTCAGCGGCGGCCCTGCGGGCCAGGCGCCTGTTAACAACCGAACGTTTCCTGCCGTAGGCGCCGAGTAGCGCTCGATCGGAGATGGTATTGATCAGCCGGGGAACGCCACCGGACAACCGGTGTATGAGATGGAGCGTACTTCGCGTAAAGAGTGGGCGTTTACACCCTGCCACCTCAAGGCGATGTTCGATGTAGGCGGCGGTTTCTTCAATTGAGAGGGGCGTGAGATGGTAGCGGGCCGTAATCCGTTGCCCCAACTGGCGTAATTCCGGTTGGGCCATCATGCCCTGGAGTTCCGGCTGGCCGATTAGAAGAATCTGCAGCAGCTTCCGGGTGGTGGTTTCCAGGTTGGTCAGCAATCGAACCTGTTCCAATACATCGGTGCTGAGATTCTGAGCTTCATCAATAATCACCACCGTCCATTGCCCTTTGGCATGGATTTCCAGCAGGTGACGATTCAAGTGGTCAATGAGTACCTTGAGGCTTTTTGCGGGTGTCGGATAGGAAACTTTCAATTCGTCACAGAGAGACGCCACCAGTTCCAGGGAAGTCTGCTTGGGATTCAAGACCAGCGCAACTTCAACCCCCTCGGGCACCTGTTCCAGCAGGCTGCGGCACAAGGTGGTCTTCCCCGTTCCCACTTCGCCGGTCAGCAATACAAACCCGCCCTTTTCGCCCATGCCGAACAGCAGATGGGCCAGGGCCTCCCGATGGCGCTGGCTCATGAAGAGGAACCGGGGATCAGGGGTCAGGTCAAAAGGATTCTCGGTAAGCCCGAAATATGAAAGATACATGGCTTTCCAATCACTTTCGCGTAAGCGCTTTGACAATCATCAATGTGGGTATTGCACTTGACTCAGCGCCGCTACTTTGATATGGATAACAGCGCTTGGATGAAAACATAATAATGTGCCTGCGAAACATATCCTAAACAAGAAATGATTTCAATGGAAACCAAACGCCACTGCTTAATCGATCACTATGGAAGACGCCTTAATTATCTTCGCATCTCCATCACGGACCGATGCAACCTTCGATGCCTCTACTGCATGCCGCCCAAGGGCCTTGAAAAATTGCGTCACGAGGACATTCTGACCTATGAAGAAATTCTTCGCCTGGCCCGCATCGCCGCCCGTCTGGGTGTGGATAAGATCCGTTTGACCGGAGGTGAGCCCCTTGTAAGAAAGGATTTCCCCTATTTGCTGCCTGAGTTGATATCCATACCCGGACTCAAAGATGTGTCCATCACCACCAATGGGATCTATCTGAAAGAACACTTGGAAAACATCCGCTCAGCCGGCATGAAACGGATCAACATCAGCCTTGACAGCCTTAAGAGGGAGCGGTATCGACAGATTACCGGCTTTGACGGTTTTGATCGCGTCCGGGAGGCCATTCAACTGGCGCTCAAAATGGATTTTCATCCCATCAAAATCAATATGGTCGTCCTCAAAGGCATCAATGACGATGAGGTGGCTGATTTTGCCCGGCTGTCCGTGCGCTATCCTTTTCATGTGAGGTTCATTGAATATATGCCCAGCGGCCTTTTTTTCCATAATGAGCCTTTGCATTATGTATCAAACACCGTTATCCGGGAGAGGTTTGAAGCCATAGGCCCACTGATCCAGCTTCCCAGGAAGGCCATTGACGGCCCCACGGTGCGTTACCGGTTTGAAAGTGCTTTGGGGGAGATCGGTTTTATCAGCCCGCTGACCCATCATTTCTGTCAGGAATGTAACCGCCTGAGGCTTACCCCTAAAGGACATTTGAGACCCTGCCTGCTTTCCGATCAGGAACTGGATTTAAAGGGGCCCATGAGGGCAGGGGCCACGGACCGTGATCTGGAAAAGATTTTTGCAGAGGCGGCTGCCCATAAACCCCGCGCTCACCATTTAAATTCGGAGGATGAAATATCCCTCGAAGGACGTATGTCAGCCATCGGGGGGTAGCGGAATTATGAAGGCTGCTGTTCGGGGACGTTAGGCCAGCAGATTCCGTGCGTTCAATCCCATGATCCGGTCCATCTGATCAGTGGTAAGTCCTGCAGCTTCCATCTCCTTGAAGTACCGCTGTGGCTTTAAAAGCGGGTAGTCGCTACCAAACAGTATTTTATCAAAACCCACCACTTCACCAGCAATTCGATACATTTCCGGACGGTATAAAAATGGTGATGCGGCTGTGTCGAACCACACGTTTTCAAGCACCTTTACCACTTCTTTTTTCATCAAGGCATAAAATAGAAGCCCTCCGCCCCAGTGGGCCAGGATGATGCGGTTTTCCGGATAGGTTTTTACGAAATCATAAATCTGGCGAAGGGTATTGGGTGTTTTTCCGGGATATTGATGCCCTACCGGTTCATTGGTGTGAAGCATAAAAAGGCCATCCCGCTCTAAACATGTGGCCATGACCGGTTCAAGGGTTTGAACTACCGCTGCGGTTATGCCGTCGCCGTAAACAGCCAGTTCTCCTACCCCCGAGAGTCCTAGATCAAAACACCTTTCCGCCTCCCTCGCCCCTGTGGGCGAAAAAGGGGAGAAACAAGCCAGGCCCACCAGTCGATCAGGATACCGGTTTACGGCCTCAATCACATAATCGTTATTCAGCTTGAAATAGTCGGTATTTTCCCAGGGAAAACCAAACACAACGGATTTTTGAACATCTGCTTCGTCCATTGCCGAAATCAGGTCCCCGGCGCCCACCAGCCTGGCCTGGGGCGAATTGTAAAGGGTTTTAAAGGCTTCTTCGCCTTTAAGAAAATCCTCCCGGTTCTCTCGGATACGGGGAGGAAAAATGTGGGTATGGAAATCAATGATCATTTGAGTGCCTCCGCTTTTAAACAAATTTCGCCTTCCATTCTTTCATCTTCTCCGCCAGCCACGTCACACAAAATGCAGGGTGTTCATTCAATACTGAAAAACAAAACTTTCTTTATGAACTTTCAGGTCATGAATTTCAAGTTTTATGTTTCAGAGTTTTGCGATTTCTAATGGCCTGATCGTTTATCCATTTCTAATTTTTTATCAAAAGTTTCGTTACAACACAAAGCTTATTCCAAAATTTACATTAGTCATATTAATAGCAGATATGCCGGCCATTAGAGGATGATTTTTCTTAAAGATCGTTTCCGTATCCTTGGGTCTAACCCTTTTTACCCAGGTAGACTTTTTTGGCGGCCGATCTTGAATAAAAGACGGGAACAGGATCAGTTGGATATGATTCCGGTAATCGAGACATTTCATGCCCTGGCATTGTTCGCACACGGAGATATGGATTTTATGCGACTTCTTTTTTGTGCAGGTGATATATGGCATATGTTTTTTTACGTGTTTTACAGCTAATTCTTCCTTCTGCGTATTCTAAAAGAACGCTTTGTGGGTTCTCGGAATAGCATTTGTTTTCCGATGAACATCACGGCAATTTCAGCAATAGTTCAAATAGACCAGTAAAAAAACAGGATAAAGCCAACGATTGTTACCAAACACACCCGCTTGCCGATGAGTAATAGCGTGCTTTATCTTCATCTATTTTATGCCGTACCATTGTCCATGGATTCAAGCACGTCGCGGAGCTCCAATTTCGTTATGAATTGTAAATCGCACAATATTTCGCTGATAAATCGAGTCCTTCCTTCAACCGCTTCTTCAATTTGGAGTTCTAGCGCCTCCAACAGTTGGGGCCAGGTTATATACCCTTTCTTCTGGGCTATGTTCCCAAAACGCTCTTCTCGATATTCGACTTTTGATGGTTGAGCAACTAGATTCTTCATCCTACTTTTCATCCAGGCTGTCATTGTACCTTTTATCTTGCTGATCAGCAATCTTCCCAATGTCCTTTTTCATTTGTTGGAACTGCTTGACATCCTGATTCCCGGTGGCTTTATCAATTATTTTTTCACCGCTATCACATCCGCCAAGGATGAAAACACCGAACATCATGAGCAATAGCGCCACTAAAAAACCATGGATATTTGAACGTCTCATTTTATGGTTCTCCTTTAATCCCCTTGGACTTGCTTCAATTTCACATTGACCTCTTCCAGATTCGTGACGTGTTGTATTAACTCATCCGATTCTTGGTCCAAAACATCTTCCATGCAAAGAACTTATGGCAGGTTCAATTAAAATGATGATAGTGCGTAGGGAGTAATTTGTTCAAGCGTTTTTTCGGGAGTTTGTAAGGGAAGGGTAACACTTTGAGGCGGGATGAACGTGACCGGAGGGGTTAGGATTGGAAGA
>JAGHDR010000055.1 GCA_021159825.1 Deltaproteobacteria bacterium
ATGCTTTGCTCAATAATCCTTTCCCCGCAGCAGGGATAAGCGCAGCAAGATCCTCAAGCGGCCCTATCCCTTCCAAAATTCCAGGATCATGACAGCGCCCGCCGATGATACAGGGTCGCCCTCACCAACTTGAAATATCCCGCAATGTTTATACCGTCTTCACCGTATACAAATATTCCTGCAAAATCAACTGATTATTTTTGGAATAGACTGGGCTATGAACGATGACCCGGAAAATTTTTCCTGGCGAATGGGTCCGGAACATCCGGCCATCGCTTCTGTTTATTCCCAAGAATCGAGGCTGAGCCGCGACCCATATGCTTGACAAAGCACACTTTCCTAATATAATTATGAAATACGGGCATTCGAAGGTTTAGGAACGTGGACGAAATAACTTTCATAAGTAGGCGCATAGATTTGGGTCAGGTTTGTTCGATCTGAAATCACAAAAGTTGAAGGAATAGCAAGCTATTTTGATATTTTTGTGATTTCAGATCGGGCAAAGATGGCCTGAAGCTATGATGCATAGTTGGGGAAGTTATTTTGGCCACGTTCCTTAGGGTTTAGCCCGTTGAAAAAGGAAATTAACGATTTGACAGTCTCTGAGATACAAAAAGGGAAATCATGTGGCTGACATAGATGTATTTGACGTTAAAGGCCGTATTGTTGAATCCGTAACAGAGCTCTTTGATACGATGCTCGATATGGAAATAAGCCTCGCTGATGACGGTGCCGAGCAGGGTGATGCGGGTGACATGATTGCCGGAATGCTCAGCTTCACCGGAGACGTAGTGGGCAATTTCAGGGTAACGGTGACTCAGGCCTTTGCCCGTATAATGACCGCTGAAATGCTCGGCATGGAGGTGGATGAAATAGAGGGTGAAGATGAGAGCAAAGATGTCATTCTTGAGGTATGCAATATCGTGGGCGGAAACCTGAAGTCAGGTTTCAACGATGGCGGATTGTCATGCATCATATCTGCTCCTTCTGTTGCAATGGGCAGCAGCTTTGATATCAATACCCTGAATATGGCAAGATACGAAAAGCATATTTTTCATCATCAGGAGCACTCCTTTTTGGTGGAAGTGTGCATTAAGGCTGGTGAAGAAGCCTCATCTGAGGCTGTTCAGAAGCTTACGCCGATTGACATCAATAAGTTTAAGAAATTGGATATCATCTCGACTGCCGGTGATACGTTGATCGAAATGTTTGATCAGATGTTTGAGATGAAACTGGAGGCATCCGATTCAACCCCGGAGTCGAGTATAGAAGGCCTTCAAATTATGGGCAGGGTGGATTTTGCAGGAGATGTGACGGGAAGCACACAGATCCTTGCGGGAGAGGCCCTCGCCCGGATCATCACAGCAAAAATGAGCGACAGGCCGTTGGAAGAAATAAAGGATGAAGATGAGATCAAAGATGTGGTTGGGGAGATGTGTAATATTGTGGGGGGGAATTTGAAGGCGGGTTTTTGTGATTCAGGACTCACTTGCGCGATTTCTACCCCATCTATTATATTTGGGGAAGATTTCAAGGTTGAAAACCTGAATATGGCCAGATATGAACACTTCATTTTTAGATTTTATGAACATGACGTTTTCCTGCAAATATGTGCTAAAATTGACGAAAGCGCAGAGGCCCGGGTTCAGGAGGACGCAGGGAGCACTGAAGATGAGGTGCTTGAGGCCAAAGAGCCATTGGAGACCGGTGATGATCCGACTGTTGACAAATCCCCTGGAATCGGAGCCAGGGCCGAATCCGCAGATGATGATGTTTCAGGGGGCGAACATCAACCCGGCGCAATAGATGATGTTTCGGATAGAGACGTGGCTTCAAGCAATATTGATCTTATCCTTGATATTCCCATAGAGGTGAGCGTTGAATTAGGAAGAACCAGGATGAAGATCCAGGAGGTGAGTACGCTTCAGGCAGGAGCATCCATTGTACTGTCAAATACCGAAGGAGAACCTTTGGAAATATTTGCCAACGGCAGATTGATTGCCAAGGGGGAAGTAGTTGTTGAGAATGGAAGATATGGGATTCGAATCACTGAAGTTATCAATCGTATGGAACGTATCAAAAGTTTGGGATGAGTGGAGAATTAACTAAAGCGGCAGAGCCGCAGTTATCAGTTGTCAGTTATCAGTTGTCAGCGCTGGAGGTTGTTTTGAAATTTGAAGATTTGGAAGCATGGAAGAGGTCTTCACGATTATGCGCAGATTTGTACAAACATTTTCAAGATATTATGGGTATGCTTTTACTGACAACTGACAACTGACAACTGACAACTGACAACTGAATACCACAGCCCTGAGCCGTTAAAATAACAAAGGAAAAAGTGGGTGATATCAGTAGACCGGAGGTGTTTTTGAAGAATTCCGAGATCCTTTTTGTTGATGATGAAAAGGAATTGCTCCTTACCGTGGATGAATTTCTCTCTCAGAGGGGTTACAACATAACGGTTGTTGACAGCGGTTTGAAGGCCCTTGAATTGACAAAGAAAAGGAGGATTGATGTCCTCATTACAGATTTAAAGATGCCTGAAGTTAGTGGCATTGAGCTCTTGAAAGCAGTGAAGGAACAGCAACCGAAAACGGAAGTGATTATTTTGACCGGGTACGGGAGCATAGAAACTGCTGTCGAAGCTCTAAAACTCGGGAGCTACGATTATCTACAAAAGCCGATCAAGTTGGACCGTTTGAAGGCATTAATTGACCGGATTTTGGAAAAAAAGAGTCTGAAAGAGGAAAATCTTTTCCTTAAGAGCCGGTTGCAGGAGAGATACAGATATGATGAGCTAATCGGTGCGAGTCCCAAGATGCAGCGCATTTATGAAATAATTGATCGGGTTACCCTCAAAAGTCCAACGGTCCTGATTAGTGGGGAGAGTGGAACCGGAAAAGGGGTGGTGGCCAAAGTCATTCAGCAAAATAGTGATCGCAAAGATAAGCCCTTTATCTCGGTAAATTGTGGGGCCATAGTCGAAGGGCTTTTGGAGAGTGAGCTTTTTGGTCATGTGAAAGGTGCATTTACAGGGGCGGTTAGGGATAAAATCGGCTTATTTAGGGTCGCAGAGGGCGGAACTGTCTTTTTGGACGAGATCTCAGAAATGCCCCCGCACATGCAGGTAAAGCTTCTCAGGGCCCTCCAGGAAAAAGAAATAAGGCCCATAGGTCACACAAAAGAAGTCAAAGTAAATACGCGGATCATCGCCGCCACCAACAGGGACCCTGAAGAACTTGTGAGAAGCGGGGCCTTGAGAAAAGATCTTTACTATCGACTGAACGTGGTTTCCATCAATATCTCCCCCCTGGCAGAGCGAAAAGAGGATATTCCTTTGCTGATAAGCCATTTTATCGAAAAATTTCGGGGAAGCGAAAAAGAGTTTGGGAACAAGGTCTCCCCTGAAGCGATGGGGGTACTCCTGGATTATGATTGGCCGGGGAATGTGCGAGAATTGGAGAACGTCATCCAAAGAGCGTTTGCTTTAGGGGTAAGTGAGGAAATTGAGGTTGTTGATCTTCCCTCTGCCATAACCAAAAGAGGAAATGAAAACCCAAAGGCAGCGCTAAACACATATTCATTAAGAGAGAATGAGATTATCTTAATAAAAAAAGCGCTTCGTGAAGCACGCTGCAAGAAAAGCAAGGCCGCCAAACTGTTGGGTATCGACGTCAGCACACTTTACAGAAAAATTGAGAGATATGAGATTTCCGACAAAGCATTGCAAATTGCGAATGTTTGATGGCGTTTTGCGAGGAATTACCCCTTTTTTAGCAGTATAATTCTCGTCTTTGAATTGTCCCTTCTTTTGGGTTGCCATGGTAACATCTTAATATGATAGAACCAATTTTCTATTGTGCGTTTGCTTACGATTGTGGCATAGCCTTTGCTTGAAAACACTGAGGTCCGGGCAGCGCCCGTTTTTGAAATCGCAGATTCGGGTCAAAGGTCAAAAAGGGAGGGAAATTGTGACGAATTCGGCCATCAGCGGAAGTACACGGGAAAATCGAGGTCTTCGTTTGGTAAATGATATCCCGAGCCATGGGTCAAGAAATCGAGAGAAATTCGAGGATATTATTGGCCAAAGCATTAAGATGCAAGAGATCTTTACCCTGGTCGAAAAGGTTGCAGACAGCGACAGCACCATCATCATTAATGGAGAAAGCGGTACCGGGAAAGGATTGATTGCCAGAGCAATTCACAAGAATTCAAATCGAAAGGATAAACCTTTTATTACCATAAACTGTGGGGCTATTCCCGAAAACCTCCTGGAAAGCGAGTTGTTCGGGCATGTTAGGGGGGCCTTTACCGGTGCTACGTCGTCTAAACCGGGGAAATTCGAACTGGCCAACAGGGGGAGCATTTTTCTGGATGAGATCGGCGATATGAGCGCTAATCTTCAGGTAAAAATTCTAAGAGTCCTGGAAGAGAGAGAATTTGAGCAAGTCGGCGGATCAAAAACCATAACAGCCGATGTCAGAATTATTGCGGCCACGCATCGGGACCTGGAAAAACTCGTAGAAGAGGGATCTTTCCGGGAGGACCTCTTTTACCGGCTCAATGTGATCCCCCTGGAGATCCCATCGTTAAGGGACCGTAAATCGGACATTCCCCTCCTTGTTTCGCACTTTCTCCGGGGATTCAATCTGAAGAATGGTAGGGATGTTCAAGGCGTGACGAATGATGCAATGATCATTATAAAGGAACATTCCTGGCCGGGAAACGTGAGAGAACTGAAAAATTTGGTCGAAAGGCTTGTGGTCTTGAAAGGAGAAGGGGATATAGACCCTTTGGATCTACCTGAGAAGTTGAGGAGAAACGGCGGCCATTCAGATCTGCCGTCAATGGAAATATCAGAGGATGGGATAAACTTGAATACGGCAGTAACTGATTTTGAGAAAGCCCTCATCCTTGAATCATTGCAAAAAACCAACTGGGTAAAGAATCAGGCGGCAAAGCTGCTTCGGCTCAACAGAACAACCCTCGTGGAAAAGATAAAAAGACACCATTTACACCCGTCAGACGTCTAAAGCGGGATACCCACAACCCAACAAGCTATTTTGAAATTCCAAACTTCAAGCGCCAAATTACAAATAAATCCCAAATTCCAATATCCAATGCTCTCCAGCGATTACTGAGTGTGCATTTTTTGTTTGGATTTTTGAATTTTGGTCGTTGTAATTTTTTTGTTATTTGTATTTTGTTATTTGCTATTTTCTTGTTTTTCATTAAAGAAAGTCAGGAAATAAGGTACAAAACCAATCCCTGTCAATTAAGTGACACATTGAAACCCTTTTTGACATGACTCTCTCGCCGTTATTTTCAAATCTTGGGTGCCACACCTTGGAGAACATACTGTAATTTCAGCAATTTTCCTTCTTATATTCCTCTAAAAAAAATGGCATAGGATTTGCAAAGGCATATGCCTGAATCCCATTTTCAGCGGGAAAATCCTAACCTGTGAATGATTGCTTTTTCAGGTAATTTCCCGAAATTATGCAAATATCCCGTTCGGAACACGTAGCCGGGAACCACCCAGGAATTTGAGCGTAATCTAGTGGATGCACATCCTATTCTGATAGTTGGCGATGAAACTGACATGAGATCAGCTCTCCTTCATGCGTTGGATGGTTCCGGATATCCAGTTGAAACCGCTTCCACTGGATTTGAGGCCTTGGATAAATTCAAGAAAGACGAATTCAGTTTGGTAATAACCGATGTGAACATGGCACAGATGTCCGGTTTTGAGGTCTTGGAAAAAATAAAAAAAATGTCGTCTGAGATTCCGGTAGTATTGATTACTGCCGATGGATCTGTCGATAATGCAGTGGAAGCCATGAAAAAAGGGGCTTCAGATTATATTTTGAGACCTTTTTCCCATGAAATCATACAACTTGCGGTCAGAAAGGCCACAAAGAATCGAAACGGTAGGGCCAAAATTAGTTTCCAAAATGGCTATTTAAGGAGAGATCAAAAAAGCAAAAGGATTATAACCCAGGATCCGAAGTTGATTAACATATTGAAACTGGCCGAGAACGTGGCACGGAGCAACGCCACAATCCTTATACAGGGCGAGAGTGGGACGGGGAAGGAGATGGTTGCATCTTATATTCATCATCATAGCAGTCAAAATGACGGTCCTTATGTGGCTGTAAACTGTGCCTCCTTGCCGGATGGTCTGGCGGAAAGTGAGCTGTTCGGCCATGAAAAAGGATCTTTTACGGGTGCTGTGAACAGAAAGATCGGCAAGTTTGAGCTGGCGAATCGCGGCACGATTGTCTTGGATGAGATTAGTGAGATGCCCATGCCGATTCAGGCCAAGCTGCTGAGGGCGCTCCAGGAAAGGATCATTGACCGGGTCGGCGGGAGCAGGCCTGTCCCGATCGATGTGAGGGTCATTGCCATAAGCAATATTGATGTGAAGAAGGCTGTCAAAGAAGGGAAATTCAGGGAAGACCTCTATTACAGGTTGAATGTTATCCCCATTATTATCCCTCCTTTGCGTAGGAGGAGTGGGGATATCCCTCTTTTGGCTGATCATTTTTTGAGGAAGTATGGGTCAAACAATGGGACAGGGGTCAAGAAGATGTCTGACAGTACCATTTCTACTCTCCTCAACCTCGAGTGGAGAGGGAATGTGAGAGAATTGGAAAACACCGTTCAAAGGGCTATTCTTCTAGCGGATGGAGAGGTGATCTCACCGGAACATCTATTTTTGGGAGAAGCCGAGAGTGAGGAAAAGGACTCCGTCCGGATCAGACCTGGCCTCTCAGTAAAGGAGATGGAAAGGAAACTTATTTTTATGACCTTAAAAGACGTCAATGAGAACAGGACCCATGCGGCGGAGATGTTGGGCATCAGCATCAGGACCTTGAGAAATAAATTGCATGAATATAAAGAGGGGGAGGTGTAACGAATGGAATCACAAGGACTGTTCAAAGGAACATTGCCGCTATTGGAAAAGGCCCTGGATTTAAGGTCTTTGAAACATGCTGTGACTGTTTCTAATATCGCCAATAAGGATACCCCAAATTATAAGGCCTTTGACCTGGTTGTTGAGGAAGAACTTGAAAAGGTAATGGGATCAGAAAAAGAGCTGGGGCTTAAAAGGTCCCGCCGAGGGCATCTCCCCGGGAGGACGATCAGTGGCGGCGCTGTGAGGCCTGGAATTGACAACACATCACAACTCTCGTTTAAACGTGATGGAAATACGGTTAATATTGATAAAGAAATGGCAAAATTATCAGCGAACAATTTAATGTATGACGTCTTGGCTCAAATTATATCAAAGAAGTTTCAAGGGCTTAAAGACGTTATCCAGGGAGGAAAATAGGCATGAATTTTTTTAACGCACTTCGCGTCAGTTCCTCAGGCCTTGCGGCTCAGAGGATCAGGATGAACCTGGCCGCCAATAATCTGGCAAATATCAATACAACCAAGACGCCTGAAGGCGGACCTTACCGAAGAAAAGAGGTGGTCTTTGCCAGTCAGCCCCTTGAGAAATCTTTTGGGGATACACTAAATTCGCGGATGACCGGCGAGTTATCAGAGGTTCGGGTGGTCGGCATCATTGATGACCCCAGACCTCCCCACACAAAATACGACCCCAGTCATCCGGACGCGGATGAAAATGGGTATGTGAAAACGCCCAATATAAAACTGATGGAAGAAATGGTAAACATGATATCGGCTACCCGGAGCTATGAAGCAAATGTAACCGCCATTAAGGCCACGAAAGACATGGCCTTAAAGGCGCTGGAGATCGGTAAATAGCCATGGAAAATATTACGATTAATAATAATCTGGAAACATCGTTTTCCCTCCCGATCAACGAAAAGGAGCCGCCGGTAGACGGGGGAGGGTCTTTTGGCGACGCGCTTTCGGGAGCGATGGGTAAAGTCAGCGAACTCCGGAATGAGGCGGACCAGGCTGTCCATGAGTTGGCGACCGGCGAGAATAAGGATATCCATCAGACGATGATTGCCATGGAGAAGGCCGATGTTTCATTCAAGTTGATGATGCAGGTGCGTAACAAAATTGTAACGGCTTATCAGGAAGTCATGCGGATGCCGGTCTAACGCGGCATAGCCGCAGTTGTCAGTTGTCAGTTATCAGTTATCAGTTGTCAGCGCTGGAGGTTATTTTGAAATTTGAGGATTTGGAAGTATGGAAGAGGTCTTCACGATCATGTGCGGATCTGTATAAACATTTTCAAGATGTTATGGGCATGCTTTTACTGATAACTGATAACTGATAACTGATAACTGACAACTGATGCATATAACGATTTTCTTGTTTTTTGTGACAGTAAACCAGGCGATAAGGCACTAAGATGGAGAATTGAAATGGCGATCAATGAAATCTCTTCGCAGTTAAAAGCGCTATTTAAGGGCATTACGCCTGCTAAGAGATTTACTCTTATAGCCTTGGTGGGTGGTACCATAATAGGCTTTATCTTTTTAATGAACTGGGCGGGAAGTCCTGATTTCCAGGTCCTTTACTCCAATTTAGGCCCGGAAGATGGCGGTGCCATCGTGTCTTCATTAAAAGAAAAGAGGATCCCGTACAAAATTTCTTCTAATGGCAGCTCCATTTTGGCGCCGAGTGAACTGATATATGACCTCAGACTCGAATTGGCTGCAAATGGTTTGCCCCGGGGAAGCGGTGTTGGGTTTGAGATTTTTGACAATGCCAAACTCGGGATGACCGAATTTGTGCAAAATGTGAATTATCAGAGAGCATTGCAGGGAGAGCTTTCTCGAACAATTGATAGGATTGACGGGGTCGAAAGCTCAAGGATTCACATCGTTATGCCGGCTAAGTCCCTGTTCATAGAGGAAGAAACCCCGGCAACGGCTTCGGTTTCCCTGAAACTTCGTCCTGGAAGATGGTTGAGCAAAGATCAAATCCAGGCGGTTGTTCATCTTGTTTCTTCGAGTATTTCCGGCCTGAGTCCCGAAAATATAACCATAGTGGATAACTATGGCAAAATGTTGTCCGGAACAAAGGACAAATCCGGAACGGGCCAGGTTAGCTCCGATCAGTTGGGTTTGCAGGAGAAAATGGAGAAGAGCCTGGAAAACAGAATACAAACGATGTTGGAAACGGCATTGGGTGCTGGAAAAGCAATCGCAAGGGTTTCGTGCGCCCTGGATTTCACGAGGGAAGAGAAAACTGAGGAGTTGTATCAGCCCGACAATAAAGCGATACGAAGCGAACAACTTTCCAGCGAGCGGTCCGGTGGGAAGGAAGCAGCACCCTCAGGCGTACCCGGGATACTCTCCAATATGCAAGCAAAAGAATCTGTTCAGGAAAATACGGAAGCGGCGGCAGCTCAGTCCACTGAGTCTGTTCAGGCTCAAAAAGCTGAAACATCGACCGCAGCCCCATCATTTATGAAGCAAGATCGCACTGTCAATTATGAAATAAGCAAGGTCACCAGCCGCATCGTGGAACCATTTGCAAGATTGAAAAGTATGTCGGTAGCGGTGATGGTGGATGGTATTCACAAAAGTGTTGTGGGAAAAGATAAAAAAACGGAGTGGAAATATTTTCCCAGGACTGATGATGAGATGGCGAAACTTGAAAAAATCGTAAAACACGCCATAAACTTTAATGCCGAGAGAGGGGATAGCGTGGAGGTGGTCAACCTTCCCTTTGAACCCCGCATGGCCATTGAAGATGAGGAAGCTGAAACAGAAAAGGGCTGGTTTTCCACCCTGAGGGAATATGCACCTTCAACGAAGCTGTTCTCCCTGAGCCTCTTG
>JAGHDR010000051.1 GCA_021159825.1 Deltaproteobacteria bacterium
CCCTTTACCGGTGCAAACTGAAAAATATGATCACCGGTGTCATCATTGATCCCACCTACCGATCGGGCGATAACTTTAAGCCGGCGGATCTTACGGAGAGAAAGATGCAATATCTGTACAACCAGGATGATGAGTTCTGGTTTATGGATGTGGAAAACTATGAGCAGTCGCCGCTGAAGGAGGACCAGGTAGGCGATGCCATAAACTACCTCATGGATAACC
Organism: Deltaproteobacteria bacterium; assembly: GCA_021159825.1. GTDB lineage: Bacteria > Desulfobacterota > DSM-4660 > Desulfatiglandales > Desulfatiglandaceae > NaphS2. The sequence goes on from JAGHDR010000051.1 coordinate 223, forward strand.
TGGAAGTGGATATTCTTTTCTTCGGGGATAGACCCATCGGCATTACCCTGCCCAATTTTGTGAACCTCACGGTGACCAAAGCCGATCCATGGGCCAAGGGGGACTCCGTAACCGGCGACACCAAACCGGTTACCCTGGAAACCGGTTATGAACTGCGGGTCCCCCCGTTTATTGAAGAGGGCGGAAAAATCACCATTGACACGAGAACAGGGGAGTATGTCACTCGGGTCAAAGAATAGATCTTTCGAGGATGAACCGGCGGTCTTTGAAGAACGCAAACCCCATCTGTTGTTACGGGCACGGATTTTCCAGAGCATCCGGGAATTTTTCATTACCCGCGGATATCTGGAAATAGAAACGCCCCAGCTGATTACCGCCCCCGCCCCGGAAATCCACATTGAATCCATTTGCATCCACGACCGCTATTTGCAAACCTCACCGGAACTGTGCATGAAACGCCTGCTTTCCGCCGGCTTTCCCAAGATTTTTCAAATTGCCAGGTGTTTCAGGGGGGGGGAAAGAGGTGCGTTGCACCTCCCCGAATTTTCCCTTCTGGAGTGGTACCGGGCCGGGATTGACTACCGCGACCTCATGGAAGAGTGCGAAGCGCTATTCCTCTTTTTGTGTCACCGGCTTGATATGGGGGCCGGGCTCCGCTATCGGGGCGTGGAAATTGATCTTTGTACAGCCTGGGAAAGAATATCGGTCAAAACTGCTTTTGAGCGATATGCCTCCGTTTCCATGGATCAAGCCCTTAATAGCAATCGTTTCGATCAAACAATGGTTGAAGACATTGAACCCCATCTGGGGGTAAAAACCCCGACATTTCTCTATGATTACCCCGCCTCACTGGCGGCGCTGGCACGATTGAAACCGGGATGTCCTTCCATTGCGGAACGGTTTGAAATATATGTGGGGGGGGTCGAGCTGGCCAACGGGTTTTCAGAATTAAACGATGCCCATGAACAACGAAAACGATTTGAAAAAGAGCTCAAGGAAAGGGCCCTGTTGGGAAAGCGCGTTTCTCCCATGCCGGAACGATTCCTAAAGGCCCTTAAAAACATGCCCGAGGCCGCCGGTATTGCATTGGGGCTGGATCGTGTGGTCATGATTTTTTCGGGCGCCCGCACCATCGATGAGGTGGTTGCTTTTGTACCGGAGGAGGTATAGAAACCTCGAGTTGAAAAAGAGCAAGCTGACCCCATTTTAGGGACCAGCTTGCGTATTTAGAAGAGGGCAACCGATATTTAAGGAGGCTATGCCAAGTCTCGCGCCCGCATGCGCAACATTGAGCAATATCCATGCCAATATGGATGTTTTTCCTCGTTCCACTCAGCGCGTGGGAACGAGAAAACGCTCCAACAGCCATGATTTACACCCTTTTGAACGCCGGGCATTTATCGCCCTTGAATTCTGATTTTCGGCTCCGCAGTGTTGGTCCCGCCGTTACTAAAACGTTACCAGTTCAACAATAACGGTACCACCATGAAAAGTAACGGTATCCCGCTTGTCAATCTGTGACCGATTCCCCCCCCATCATCGCAGAACGCCTTCTGATAAAAATATATTTTGCTTTTGTTTCAGCGCGTTACGGTCAGCTGCCTGCCGGTAATCCAGTTTGATTCACTTGTCGGCACAATTTTTGATATCGCTCTAAATTATCAATCGAAAATTCATTGGGAGATATATAATGGAAAACATAACATTTTCAGATATTGCCATTGTTGCTTGTGGTACCATGAATCTCGAACTGAGCCATCTCAAAAAGGAAGGCTTCCTTGATGCTCAAAAGATCTATTACACCAAACCCGGGCTTCATCAGAACTGCCATGAGCTTGAGAAACAGCTCATAGAACGGATAACGATGGCCAAAGAAAAGACGGATAAGGTAATTGTGGTCTATGGGGGAAAATTCTGCTATGTGAATGTAGAGGAACCCGCACGGACCATGCAAAAGATTATTGAGGAACAGGGCCCCGGCGTGGGGAGAGTGCAGGCCACCCACTGCATGGACATGATCGTCGACGAAACGGAACGTGAACAAATCGCTCAGGAGGTGGCAGGAGGTGAAAAGGTTTGGTGGATGACACCTGGATGGATGGAATACCGGCACCAGGTGTTTGAGGGATGGGACAAGGGGATTGCCAACGAAAACTTCCCGAAACACACGGGAGGTGCCGTCGTTCTTGACGGCATCGGATACGTCGATAAATACATGGCTGAAAAGCCGGAGGAGTTCCTGGAATACTGCGATTGGATGGGGATCCCCATACAGGGCTATCCCGTCTCCCTGGACCGGTTCAAATCTCTTCTCCTGGATCAGGTCAAGATCCTTCAGGAAATCTGAACGAAAAACGTCCGTGGCAATTGCCGAACCGGAAAAGGAATGGAACAAACCCGAAAACATTGGTGGGATCTTCGAAATGAGGATTTGATGGCGCTGGCGGAAAAGGACGCCCCCCTGTATGTGTACAATGAAGAAACCCTGAACGAGATTCTTTTTGACCTGTCGGCCATGGACGTTCTTTCAGGACTTTTCTACCCTTTTCATCTGAACTTCAATCCGCAAATCCTGCAGAAAGTAATCGATCAGGATGTTCATTTCCGCTGCAATTCCCTTGCGGAGGTGAACCACTTGAGAGAACACTTTCCGAAACTGTCCCCTGAACGGATTTTCTTTTTGTCTGATCCCGAGCATAAGAAAAACTGCGAGGCGGCCGCGCAACAAGGGCTCCATGTGGCGGTCAGTACAGACAACCATACCATCCTGGTTCTGAGCAATGACGCAGATACGGAATCAAGCACCCACATGAATGGAATGGCCCTCCCGGAAATCGAAAATTATCTGGAAACCATCCACGACGCCTACCGCCAATTTGAATTGTGGCTTGAGTTGCCCCTTCACTTGGTGTCTTATGCGGGCGGGCTGCTGGTGGAGGCCCTGGAGAGCAATTCGGCCGAAGGAATACATTATATTCGAACCCAACTGCCCATGAACAATGGCTTGTATGGGGAAATCCATGGAACCGGCCATCAAGTGATCAATTTATCAAAACCCCATGATGAAAAAATCATCATGACCCGAATCATCCCACAGCGCAAACATGCGGGAAATGGGATTTTATACCTGAAAACCCCATGCCCTGTGGAAAGAGGCGATATGCTGCTGTTGACCCACATGGGGACTTATGGTCCGGAGACCCGGGTAAACGACGACGACCGAAACGGATTGTCCGAATGGTATCTGAAAGCCCGAAGTCTCTGCCGGGTCAGACTATAACAAGCCGGTAGGAGGCAATGGACCCCGATTGCGGTAAAATCTTACAGGGGCGGAAGTGTAAAAGAAAGGGTCCGTTAAGAAACATTTCAAGATCCCTTGGAGACTTCCCAATACCGGATAAAAACCACCTTAGGGAACTGGAAGAAAATAATATACGCATATCGTGCAGGACTTTTGTTCGTCTTCAAGGCGTGATGACAGGTGCATAGTTGGGCTATGTGCCTGTTGTCACAACGTAGAAGACGGGCAAAAGGGC
>JAGHDR010000347.1 GCA_021159825.1 Deltaproteobacteria bacterium
AGCCAGACCTCCCAACCGAGACCCGAAGCGCCTAAGGTCGGGGATTCCCAGTCATCTTCCACAAAGCGGATATCGTGCTCAAGGGGATCGATACCCAGTGATTTGAGGCTTCCCAGGTAAACCTCCTGAATGTCAATGGGAGACGGTTTAATGATCACCTGGTATTGGTAATAATGTCCCAGACGGTTGGGGTTTTCCCCATATCGGCCGTCCGTCGGCCTGCGTGAAGGCTCCACATAGGCAACAGACCATCGCTCAGGCCCCAGCACCCGCAGCAGCGTTGCAGGGTTGAAGGTCCCTGCACCCACCTCAAGGTCATAGGGTTGTTGAATAATACACCCATATTCGGCCCAGTATTGTTGCAGAGCCATTATCAGTTCTTGAAAGTTCATGAAATCCCCCGGCTTTCTCTTATAATTCACCCACATGACGATCTTTTTGAAGCGTTTGGAAAATACCACCTTAAAAAAGGGTTGTCAACATGCTCTTGGGGCTTTCGTTTCAAAAGCATTTTACAATAGAATTCATTTTATGCTAACATCTTGAGTTAAGTTGATACCTGCAAAAAGAGAGAGCACCATGAATCTTAACCCCGATTATCGGTTGGCCAGAGAAAAAATGGTCAGAGGTCAGTTGATTTCACGCGGCATCAAGGACCCGCTGGTGCTGGATGCCATGGGAAAAATCCCGAGAGACCGGTTTGTGGAAGAATCCCTTACGGGGGAAGCCTATAACGACCATCCATTGCCCATCGGCCATAAACAGACCATCTCCCAACCCTATATGGTCGCCCTTATGACGGAAGCCCTGGCGCTCACGGGAAGTGAAAAGGTGCTTGAAATCGGTACGGGCAGCGGATACCAGACAGCGATTCTGGCGCAACTGTCCGAAAAGGTTTACACCGTTGAACGGATCCGGGTGCTCATGGTCAAGGCAAGAACCCTTCTTGCGGAGCTGGAGTGCAACAATGTACTCTTCAAAGCGTATGACGGCACACTGGGATGGCAGGAGTTCGCCCCCTATGATGCCATCATGGTAACCGCAGGCGCCCCCCAAATCCCTGAACCGCTCCTGGACCAACTGGCTGAAGGGGGAAGGCTCGTGATTCCCATCGGGGACAAAACCAGTCAGGAGCTTATACGCATCACGAATAAAAACGGAAAGTACCGACAGGAAAACCTGGGCGGCTGCCGCTTTGTCAACCTGATCGGCCTCCACGGCTGGAAGGAATAGCGCGGAGTTATAACTCGTTTTGATCCTCCCACATAAAAGACCACAATGGCCCGGGCCGCCTCAATAAAAAGCACGCCCCTTCGAATGCCCTCAACATACAGAGCAATCACTTTGGTATGGGGGCATGCGCCCAGATACGCCATACAGTCGACAATATCCAGAACCGCTTCGTTGTCCACACTCCCAGGATTTTCATGCCATAGACGCTTGCAATCTTCTTAAGCTCCGCCTCCAGCTCACCGCCGCCGAAAGCAGGTGGATTCCCATGGAAGAAATAAGGTTTTCGCCTCCACCTCCGTGGTCCTTCTGGTTCATAAAAGGTAAGGACTTTTTTCATGAGGGATTTTTTTTAGGTGGTTTGGCAATAAAACTCAAACCGGATCCCACAGTCAAAACAATCCCACCGGTTAGAAAGGCAATGGCATAATTGCCCGTAACGTCATATATGTACCCGGCAAAGGGCGCTCCGATGGCTGCACCCGCTGTTGCCCCGAAAATAAGGGTCCCGAAGATTGCGCCGGATGAGCTTACACCGAAGAATTCTGAAATCCTCATAACAAGGGCCGGCACAGCGCCCCCGTATGTCAAGCCGAAAAGCGTTGCGATTACGTAAAATGCCCACAAGCTCTCGGCCTGGATCAACGAAAACAGCAAGAGCGCTTGGACGATTTCGCACGAAGTGAGCATGATATTGCTCCCTATTTTGTCGCAGGCTTTGCCGATTAAAATCCTGCCGAATATCCCGCCTATACCGATCAGGGTAAGGACAAAAGCAGCCCGTAGCGGATCGAATCCAATGTCTTCTACATGTGCCGCCAAATGGGACGTTATAATGACAACTCCGAACGATATAGAAATAAAAATGAAAAGCAAGAAATAAAATGATGATGTTTTAATTGCGCCAGTCACTGACCAGTTGCTTTGAAATTTTGCAATACCATCGCTTTTTGTTTTGTCCCCGCGAACCTTGCCACGGGTCGGATAAACCGTATTATGTAGCGAATTCCTCAAAAGCAAGGCAGCGGGAATTCCCACGACACAAACCATCATACCCACAATGGCAAAGGTTGTTCTCCAGCCGAATTCCGTGATCATATATCGCATAAGCGGCGGCAGTATCATTTGACCCACGCCCACGCCTGATGCAACGATGCCCAATGCCAGTCCCCTGTTATGGGTAAACCATTTTGTAACTGTTGCAACAGGGACAACAAAAGCGGCGCCCATCCCGGTACCAACCAGGACGCCGAAATATGTATAAAGTTGCCATGGTGCATTTATTCTGAAACATAGCGCGTAGCCGAGTGCCACCAACAGGGCACTGACGACTACAATGAAGCGTGGCTCATATTTGTCGCTTAATCGCCCCGTAATAATGGAAAATATACCGCGCAACGTCATATTAACAAAGATAACGCCTGTTATGGTTGCCCTGCTCCAGCCAAGACTCGCGGACATGGGTTTAACAAATACGCCAAAACAGTAATAGGTGCCATAAAGGATGAGTACCGTAAAAAATCCTGCCGTCACCACTACCCAAGCCTGAAACATACTCTTTTTATCTGCTTTTTCAAGAGCAATGCGGCTGGAATGTTTTTTTTTGTTTCCGCGGAACAGGTAAACGTTCATATGGGTTTCCTTCAAAAGAGAGATGATTTTCGGAAATATGGTTCCCTCTTCCTTTGCCGGGACAGATACCTCAGCGCAGGCATCAGCCTGCGATTGATCCCGCCGACATCTCTCTTGGTCCAATGATCCCCTTTTTCCTTCTTGTTATACACGGTAGTATCGGCGCTGATCCCCCGCCATGCGGGATATAATCAGCCCATCTTCCTCAATAACTTTCAGGTATCCATGGATTTCGGAAAGACCGAGAAAGATATCCCAATCCCGAAGTTTGGGGAATACCGCCTGGCTGACCCTGAAAAGGGTCATGCCGCCCTGGTCGGAAAGATCGCTTTTGTCGTTGCTGAAGGCGTTAAGTATCTCTTGCCTGCGTACCTCGCTATGAGCGATAATTTCTTTGGCCCTCCCTTTGGCATTTGAAAATGGGGATCCGTGACCGGGGAAGACCTCTTTTATTTCCAGGGCCGCTATCATCTCCAGGGACTTTAGATAAGAAGCGACGCTCTTGTAGTCATTGTTGTCCTGATTTTCAATTTCGACCACGGGGTTGGAGGTGATGTTTTCCAGGAGATGGTCCCCTGAAAAAAGCCTGCCGTTTTCCGGGTCAAAAAAACAGACCGAACCGAGGGTATGGCCCGGAGAGTATAGTACCCTTAGGGTGAAGTCATCGAAGGAAAAGGTTTCATGTTCATTCATACATTTGACATCAAAGTTACGGGGGAAAAACCGGTTAAAACGATCAATCATTCCGGAAGCGATATTTTTGACAACAGTCTCCGGCAAACCTGCCTCCTGGAAGAAGCGAAGAAATGGGGTTACTCTTTTTTTTTGGATATCCCAACTGCATTTGCCCCTGTCCAGCGGGTGAATAAAGACCTCGGCTCCGCTTATTGCTGCAATCTTGCCTGCTAAACCGAAATGATCCAGGTGTCCGTGTGTAAGGAGGATACGCTTAATATCTGAAAGCCGTCGCCCTGATTTTTTTAATGCCGCCGCCACTATATCAACACCCTCCACTGAATAAAAGCCGGCGTCAACCAGGGTAGGGATTGAGTCCTCAATAAAGTAGATGTTTACCGACTTTATGGGGAAGGGTATCGGAATTTCAATTTTGTTGATGACAGTCATATTTCGCTCCTATTCCAGCACCACTAAGGCATCAACTGCTACCGGCCCGGATTCGAAGATGATCACCGGATTGATATCGATCTCTTTCACCTGTTCTTTTTCAAGGCAGATCCTGCCCACATTTGTAATCGGTATCCCATAAGAAGATAGGATCTGTTTAGATTCGTATTCTGAAAGTGTGCTTTGTCCTTCAGCTAAAGCCTTTTCCATGATTTTCATTGGTTCCTCCCGTGATTGATTGGTCCGATTTCGCACAATCCCCCCTGTTTCATGGCGCAGACTATGATACGGTCATCATTTAAAAGGGTAGCCGTACGGGAGCAGACGACCTTGGATACCGCTTTGCTCACGCTTGACTTGAAAATGACAATGGGTTTTTCCGATGTCCCGGTTGGCCCTGTCAGTGCCCTCCCGTCTTCAATACTTTCCAGGCACATATGAATCTGTTTGTATTCTATTCATGAGACGCGGACCGGGTTTGGGTTGAAAGCGGTCTAGGGTCAAAAACCGCCGGAGACCTGTTTTAGGCCGGGAGTGAGACAACGCATATGCACATATCCTTGCGATGATATATTTTCTGCCGATACAATTCAAGGATATATTGGAAATTCGGCATCTTTCATTAAGGGCCTGGCAAAAAATAACTTGTCATTTTCGCATCCCATCTTCAGGCCATCTTCATCCGATCCT
>JAGHDR010000006.1 GCA_021159825.1 Deltaproteobacteria bacterium
GGGCAGAATGGTGACCGGCATCAGTCAGGAGGCCCTTTCGCTCCTCATGTTCCATGACTACCCCGGCAACATTCGAGAACTGGAAAACATCATTGAGCATGCGCTGGTATTGTGCCCGGAAGGTGAAATCGGCATCCATTGCCTGCCGGAAAACATGCAAAGCCTGGCGGCGAAACCGCTTCCTGCAGGGATCAATGAAGCGCTGAAATTAACCGAATCCCAGATCATACAGGATGCGCTCAAGCGAAATCAATTCAACCGGCTGGCCACCGCTCAGGAACTGGGGATGCACAAAAGCACGCTGTTTCGAAAAATAAAGCAACTGAGCATTCAACTGCCGAAAACAGATGGGCGAAGCAAGCGGAAAAACCTGCCTTAGAGACCAAAAAAGAGACTGTATTGGCCAAATGAAAGACACCCTATCATGGATATAGAAATTATTGGCGCGGAATCTTTGAGTGTGAGGGGTCTATGTTGCCATATAAAGACCGAACAAAGGACTATTCTCATAGATCCGGGGCTTGCCCTGGGATATATGAGACATAAACTTCTCCCTCATCCGAAACAGGTGGCGATGGCGGAAAAGGTCCGGGAAAAAATTATCAGTATTTGGGAAAAAGCCACTGATATCATATTCAGCCATTTTCACGGTGACCACGTTCCTCTTGCGGATGCAAATCCTTATCAACTCCACATCAAGGAATTGGATGGATTGAATAACAAGGCCAGAATCTGGCGTAAGAAACGTGAGCACCTTTCTTCCACGGAAGCAGCACGCGAAAAATCATTGAGAACCTCTCTCAGCCTACATTTCTTGCCGGGAGAGAATATAAGGCATGGCCCCTTGCATTTTTCCGATGCTGTCCCTCACGGAGATCCGGATACGACAAATGACTTGGTAATGATGACTCTGGTTGAGGAAGACCAAAAATTTCTTCACGCGCCGGATATCCAGCTTCTCCACAATCAGACCGTCTCCCAAATACTTAAATGGCATCCGGATATACTTCTTGCCGGAGGTCCGCCTTTATACTTGTCCAGGCTCAGTGAAGAACAAATCCATAGGGCTTGGCAAAATGCCTTGAGACTGGCCCGTGGTGTTAATCTTTTCATTCTCGATCATCACCTGCTAAGAAGCAATGAAGGGGTCGTCTGGCTCGATAAGTTGTCAACTGCAGCCGGAAAGCGGGTTTTATGCGCAGCGGATTTCATGGGAAAAGACAGAACATTTATGGAGGCGGAACGAGAAAGTCTCTACCAACGTTATCCCGTGCCTAAGGGCTGGCATGAGGATTATGCAAGGGGCGAGGCGACAACTCGGCACTGGTTAAGTTGAATAGGCATTCTAAGCGTATGAAACTACATAGTGTCTGAACGAAAACCAGGATTTTCATCAAGATCAAGGACGATCAAAATTTTAACCGCAGGAAGGCCGTTTTCGTTCGGACACTAAATATGAATAGTCGTTAGAGATTAACAGGCATATAATGGGCAAAAAAAGGAGAGACATGAGTTTAGTAACGGCAAAGAATGTTTCCAAAACATACAGAACCGGCAACATCAAAATTGAGGCCCTAAAAGGTCTGAGTTTCGAAATAGAACCGGCCTCTTTTGTTTCTTTTGTCGGTCCTTCCGGTAGTGGAAAGACCACAATCCTGAACCTCATCGGTTGCCTTGACAAACCGACCCATGGAACCTTAACAATTGGCGATACGGATATTTCCCATCTTAACAGACGCATGGCCGCCTCTTTCAGGGGAGAAAACATCGGCTTCATATTTCAGGACTTTAATCTGCTCCCCGTGCTGACCGTCTTTGAGAATGTGGAATACCCCCTCCTCATGGTGCAGAACGTTCCTTCAGATGAAAGAAAGAAACGGGTCATGGATCTCCTGGATGCCGTTGGGATGATTGAGCAGAAAGACAAGTATCCCGATCAGCTTTCAGGGGGACAAAAACAGAGAGTGGCTGTGGCAAGGGCGCTGGTCACCGAGCCAAAACTCATCCTTGCAGATGAACCGACTGCCAATCTGGACCATAAAACCGCTTATAGGGTCATCGATATCATGAAAAAGATGAAGGATGAATTTGGGACGACCTTTATATTTTCCACCCACGACCAGAAGATCGTTGGAGAGGTTGAGGTTATCTATATTCTGGAAGACGGAGAATTGGCCGATCGACAGGTCAAGGGAGGTTAAGGCAATGCTTAATATATTCAAGATCGCCCTGAGAAATCTCACAAGATACAAGCGGCGGACATTCCTTACAGCCTCACTGATCACCGTGGGCGTTGTATTTGTCCTGGTCTTTATTGCCGTCACAGGGTCATTCAAGCACATGATGGTCGGTCAGATAACAGACTCCTTTGTGGGTCATATCCAGATCCACAAAAAAGGGTATCTGGCATCCATCGATAACCTGCCGCTCACCATGAATCTGACCCCCGGGGCGCTAAAAAAAGTAGAAAAAGCGATCCATGAAACGGCGGGCATTGAGGCCTATTCAAAGCGGATCAAATTCGGCGGCATGTTCAGCAATTTCGTCGAAACCACCAATATAAGGTTAAACGGTGTAAATCCTGAAGATGAGGCAAAAACCGTTCCCCTCCTTTTCTCAAGGATAAAGGAGGGGGACAAAACCATCAGAAAGGGGGAGATCCTTGTCCCTGAGCTGATCGCAAAGGGGATGAAGGTGAAGGTCGGCGACATGGTCGTTGTGATTGCCACCAATAAGGACGGCTCTGTAAACGGGAAGCAATTCAAGATCGGAGGGATCATTGAGAGCGCCACGGGACCCGGCGGCAGGGACGGCTACATGCACATAAAGGACGCCATGGAAGTCCTCAGGATGGAAAAGATGGATGTCAGCGAGATCGCATTAAGGCTCTCTGATTTCAGCACACTCCATGACGTGCACGGGAAAATCAAAGGGAACCTCTCAACGACGCTGAACAAGGCCGGCAAACCCGCCTTTGAGGTCCATACATGGGAAAAACTCTCTCCCTTTTTCAACATTGCCAGGATGATCGATGTAATGACCTTCTTTATCAAGATCATGTTGATTGCCATCGTGCTGGTGAGCATCATGAACGTCATGATCATGGCGGTATATGAAAGGATCAGGGAGATCGGCACCATCGCCGCCATCGGCACGATGCCGGAGAAGATTCTTTCCATGTTTTTGCTTGAAGGATTTTGTCTTGGCGTTTTTGGCGTACTGACAGGGGTTATTCTCAATTCCGGGGTTTTATATATTTTGAATAGGGTTGGGCTTACCTTTGATTTCGGAAGACAGAAAGGCCTCATACTCTCACCCACCATAGATCTATCGGATATATGGGTCATCTCGGCAATCGTTATTGTGGTGTCGGTTGTGGCGAGTCTTCAGCCCGCATACAAAGCGTCCAAGATGGAACCCATTGATGCTCTGAGACACGTATAGGAGGTAATATGCAAAAAATCTTTATTTTTTTTACAGCGATGATGTTTGCAGCGCCCGTTTACGCAATCGATGGAGACCAACTCCTGAAAAAGGTGGACAGAAATCTCAATCCTGAAACGTATGAATCATATCGAAAACTCATCAACGAGGAACCCAACGGGCGGAAAAGAGAGTTTATCCTTTTTACCGTGAAGAAAGGAGAGGAGAGGGTCGCATCGCTATTTCTTTCACCTGCCAGTGAAAAGGGGCGAAGCACCTTAAGGCTTGGAGAGAACATGTGGCTCTATATTCCCAATGTGGGGAAGCCGATCAGAATAACCAGCATCCAGTCGGTTGTGGGCGGCGTGTTCAATAATTCTGATATATTGCGGCTCGATTATACTTCTGAATAC
>JAGHDR010000210.1 GCA_021159825.1 Deltaproteobacteria bacterium
GAAATAGAGTGATTTTTATGGTAATTCATATCGATTTGTTTTCTGGGTGTCAAGAGCAGTTTCTTGTTTGGAGAACAATGGCTTGACAGAGTTCCCAATTTAACATACTGTAAAACCATACTATACAGCCATATTGAATGTATTGGATGGAGGTGTGTCATGGCGCTGGTCAAGAAAACCATCGAACTGGACCAGGAACAAATCAACCGGATCAAGACAGCACTCAAGGCAAGGTCGGAAAAAGAAGCCATAAATGCCGTTCTCAGGCAATTTGATACGGACCTGATGCTTGCGGAAGAGATATTGAAGGACGCCGGAAGTTTTGATTTCAGCGAGGTTTAGAGTGTGCAGGAAAAAGTTGTCTTTGATACGAATATCTACATCGGTGTTTTTAACCGAGGCTTGCACCGGAATGAAATTGATGGCTTCAACAAGGTATTCTACCTGGTTCATCCTGTTCTTCATGAACTATGGATGGGTGCTAAAGGGAACCGGGAGATGCGCCACTTGGTCCGCTTTGGCAGAGCCTTCATCCGATCGGGAAGGCTTGTTGTCCCGACCTCTTCAACACAGGTAATGATTGGTCGGGTTTGCCAAAAATTGCGTTCCCGGGGAAGATTGAATCCAGCTTACCCCCGCACCTACAATGACGTCAGCATCGCCCTGCTTGCCCGACAAATCGGGGCGACGGTAGCCACGGAGAACCGCGTTGATTTTGAAGAGATTCGAAAGATCGTTGACTTCAAATTTAGGGAAGTGATCGCGTCTTAACGTTTCGTAACAAGGAAGCTTATCCAGCGGAAAATGGGTTGTAAAATTTCAGGAGGTGATCTATCATAAAGAGTTAACCGAGTGAAGCTCTATAAATTATCAGGAGTGCTCCGGGCTAGAATCGAAGATCAACACGGGAAAGGACGTTCAAACGTTAATGATGAATACGGAAATACCAAATCTTGCGCTGTTCGAAGACCATTTTGAAAAAATAAACCAAGAGTTGAACAAGGTTTTTGATTCTCGGGTGCCTCTGGTCGAAGAAATCGGAAAATATGCCCTGTTGGGGCAGGGAAAAAGGCTCAGGCCGCTCTTCTTTATCCTTTCCTGCCAATTGTGTGATTACCAGGGTGACGATTTATATTCCCTTTCGACGGTTTTTGAATATATTCACACATCGTCCCTTCTTCATGACGATGTTCTGGATAACGCCGAGATCAGACGACGGAAACCCTCCTCTAATCAGATATGGGGGAACCAGGCAGCGGTTTTAGAGGGCGATTTTCTGTTTTCCAAGTCATTGTCCATTGCTGTTTCAGCCAACTCTATTCCATTCATTTCAAGACTCACCGAAGCTACCATGCACATGTCGGAAGGTCAGATACTGGAACTGGTTCACACGGAAAATCTGGAAACCGGCAGGGACGATTATATGCAAATCATCACCGCTAAAACCGCCGTTCTCATTTCGGCGGCCTGTGGTGGCGGCGCCATTATTTCGGGGACCAGTGAAGAAGAAGAAAATGATCTGACCCGATTCGGCCAATCTGTGGGAATCGCTTTTCAGCTGGTGGACGATCTGTTGGACTATACTTCTTCAGAAGAAGTCTTCGGGAAACCGGTGGGAAAAGATCTGCTGGAAGGAAAAATAACACTTCCCCTTATTTATACACTGGCTGAACTTGAACCGGGCGAGAAAAAAAGATTTGGGGAATTGTTTAAAAAGCGCACAGTAGACAAAGCGGCTTACCAGGAACTCTTGGAGCGGGTAAGGCATGGCGGGGTTCTGGAAAAAATCAGGGAAGAAGCACAGAGATATGTAGACGATGCGGCCATGTGTCTGAAACGCTTTCCGGATTCGGCTGTCAAAGAAAACCTGCTCACGCTTATTCAATATATTATCCATCGGACCTACTGAGAAACCGGTTTTTCATCAGGGAACCGGAAGAAAACAATCTATCCATATCGCGCAGAACTTTTGTTCGTCTTCAAGGCGTGATGGCAGGTGCGTAGTGCGCTATGTGCCTGTTATCACAACGTAGAAGACGGGCAAAAGGGCAAGCAGGATGGGTAGATTATTTTTTGGAAGTTCCCTCATCATCAGATTGATATTTGCAGGAGATCTTCAGCAAGGGTGAGTTCACCATGCCAGGTCCTTCGGCATTGGGCGGCGATGTCCGTTTTCAGGCACTCCGGGTAGAAATGGGTCAAGACAAGGTGTTTGACCCCTGCAAGGCGGGCCATCCGCCCGGCCAGCGATGGGGTGAGGTGCCCTTCCACCGGGTCGCTGTCAGGAAAAGCCGCTTCCAGGATCAGCACGTCCGCTTCTTTCGCCAGTTGGATAACAGGGTCGCAAAAGCCTGTGTCCCCTGAGATGACAACGGTTTTTCCAGCGTTATCTTTGATTCGGTAGGCCAGACTTTGGGGCGTATGGTTGGTAGGGGCGGTCTTGATGCGGTAATGACCGTGGTTCCTCTCTCCGTTTTCAGTGGATGATAATTCCTCAATCTGCATGGTTTCGGAAGGGTAATTGAGCCAGTCCGGGTAAGCGGATTGAAGGGCTTTGATGAATTTGTGAAGACCCGAAGGGCCGGAAATCAGAAATGGGGATCTTTTTTTCAAGATATCCGGGTTTCGGCAGGCAAAGAGAAAGTGGATCAGGTCCGCGGTGTGGTCCGGATGAAAGTGTGTGAGGAAAATTTCTTCGATTTTTTCAGGTCCCATGCCCAAACGGGCCATTCGGCCCAGGGTTCCCGGACCCATATCAAACAGGATGGGGCGATCATCAATAAAAAGGGCCAGCGAAGGCGATCCCCTGTCATTCATGGGGATGGCGGTGCCTGATCCTAAAATGATTACTTTCATGGTTTAACTCCCTGGATCAATAATATTAGAGGAGAAAAATAGAACCCATGTTTTCCGTGTCAGCGTTTCAGCAGAAATATGAAACGGACGTTTCATCTCTTACCATCGGGGATCGCCGTTTCAAGTTTTTTGTTCCCAAATCCCTTGATCCATTCCTTGATAAAGAGGATGTTTTCAACGAGTTTCCCCTGTGGAGCAAAATTTGGGAAGCATCCATTGTCTTGGCCAACCACGTGGAAAATATGCCGGTTGACCCCCAAAAGCACCTGCTGGAAATTGGTTGCGGTATCGGTCTGGTGGGGATCGTTGCCGCCGGCTGCGGGCATCGGGTTACCATGACCGAGTATAACCGGGATGCTCTCAATTTCGCACGGGCCAACGCGCGTGTCAACCACACTTCCGGATTATCGGAACTTGGAATTGTTGAGCTGGATTGGACAAAGCCCGTTCTTGAGGGCCGGTTCGACACGATCCTGGGTTCAGAGGTGATTTACAAGGAAGAATACTTCGAGCCCCTTTTAGGTCTTTTCAGGCGTTATCTGAAACCCGATGGTGAAATTATCCTGGCTGAAGGGCTCAGGAAAACCAGTTTGGCGTTTTTCAAAAGAATGGCCGATATCTGTGACGTTAAAGCCCAAAAAAAGATACTTCGTTCAAAGGGTGAGGAAAAGCGGATTATTCTGGCCAATATGCGGTTTTAAAAATCCATGATTTGGGGGGTTGGCGAATAACCTCAGCCAAAGTGCCGGTCTCCGTGGCAAGGTAACCCCGTCATACGGTTAATCTCGCTTTTTTTCGCCCTCATTGGTATTGACATTCAGGATTTCATTGTACTTTTTCGCCTGCTGATCAGCAATCTTTCCGATATCCTCTTTCATCTTATGGTACTGCTTTACGTCTTGGTTGCCGGTGACCTTGTCGACCACCTTTTCACCGCTATCGCACCCGCCCAGGATGAAAATACCGGCCGTCATCAGCAACAGCGCCATGAACAGACCCGGTGAATTTAAACACTTCATTTTTATGGCCCTCCTTTGTTACTCCGGTGAAATTTCTATTTTTTCGCTTTTTCCGTGTTCCTCGATCACGACAAGCGTCCCTTTGATCTCCGGATTCGTGGAGAGCTTGATTGGCTCGTCGAGATCAATGCCCTCGTCTTGAAGCGCTGCCGCCGCCTGCTTCGGGATTAGCTTACGTGCGACCTTGAGAAGATTGTCGGGAATTGCGACGGTTGTCTCCGGTTCGGATTCAGCGCCTTTAAAAACTCGGATTTTCAGGTCGGTCATGTCTTACTACTTTCCCTTAATTGCTAGATCTCGTTATTTAGGCCCATTTTAGGGCCTAAATAATGGACGCTTCACCGTCAAACACAACGGTTTATTCAGCATGTGAAAACGTAACTACTTGATATTATACAATGCGTAAAAACTAAGACTGTCCAATTCTGTATTAAAACATGGTTTTATTGCCTGAAGCGATTGAATTCCCATACAA
>JAGHDR010000238.1 GCA_021159825.1 Deltaproteobacteria bacterium
CACCAGCAGGACGTCCACGTCACAGTTTTTGCCCATCTCCAGGGCTTTCCCCGTCCCGACAGCGGTCCATTTCAATTCAATCCCCGTGTCCTTCTTGAGTTCAGGGGCCAGAATGTCCATGAGACCGGTGTTGTCGGTACTGGTCGTCGTAGCCAGCATCAGGCTGTCGGCCGCCGAGCCGCTCAGCGGTGCGGCTATCCACAGCACCAGCGTCATTACCCACAATGTTACGCACTTTTTTGCCATATTTTTCCTCCTTCAATTTTTTCCCCATTTCTCCATCCAATATTATCTGCCTATCTTTTCGGCCACTTTTCAAACGCCGAACTTGGCAGGGTCAAGATACAATTTAGCATACCGCCCGGGAACCGGCAACCGGAAAGACGCCAGAAGAAGAGTTACTCAGGATCAAGGCTTTTTGAAGTAGCCCTCGCATAACGGGAATGGATGTGGAGATCGGCGATGAATTTCATGACTTGGTTTCAATCCCCGGCCGGTCCCACCGTCACAAGAATGTACCCCTCGGGAAGGATAATGTCTTTCACGGCCCTGTTGATATCATCCCGTGTGACAGATTCAATTTTTTGAATGTACTGAGGCATGTGGTCATAACCCAGTCCGTAAAGCTCGTCTAATGCCATCTGCATGGCCTGACTCCCATTGGTCTGCATACCGATTTTCAGATTGCCCAGAAAATACCGTTTGGCGGCAGCCAGTTCTTCGTCGGCCAGCCCTTCCTCCCTTAGAATTGAGAGTTCATGAAATACGGCCTTTTGGGCCTGGGGCAGCTTTCCCGGATCACAGGCCAGATAAACGCCGAATGCGCCGGTTTCAAGTCCCGGACTTCTGAAAGCGGTGATGGAGTAGGCCAGACTCCGTTTGTCCCTGAGCCTTTGAAACAACCTGCCTCCCATGCCGGAAAGGGCCGTGTCCACCAAAGCCATGGGTGCATTGTTGTTGCTTTTGAGACCGGCGCCGAGGTACCCCACCGACAGGTGCGTCTGAGCCCCCGGACGTTTAAGATACGCGTTTCTGGGGCCGGTCAAAGGCGGCTCCGGCTTGATGGTGGGAAGGGTTATGGTAGACGGTTGAAAGGGCTCAAAAAGCATTTCCAGATAAGGGATCAGCTGGTCCCGCTTCAGGTCTCCCACGATCGCCAGCACAAAATTTGAAGGGATACGGATCGATTCGTACCAGGTTTTGAGGTCGTTTCGGGTGATGTGGGAAATGGTTTCCGGGGTTCCCGTAGCCGGATGTCCGTAAGGGTAATGGGGATACAGGGTCTTGTAAAACAGTTCGAAAAGCTGGGCCGTGGGCCGATCCTTCTTGACATGAATGGCTGCCAGGATGTCTTCCCGGACTTTTTCAATTTCACGAGAAGGAAAATCCGCATGAAGAATCAGGTCGGAGAGAAGCTCCAGGCCCGCATAAAGGTCTTTGCTCAAAAACTTTCCGGAAACGCCCAGGCTGTTTTTCCCGGAAAATCCCTCCAGGCTGCCCGCCCAGGATTCCACCGTGGCAGCAATGTCATCGGCGGTTCGCTTTTTTGTTCCCCGGGTCAGCATTTCGGCCACAAATCCTGATATGCCCCATTGTTCAATCTTTTCCAGCCTTTTTCCCCCGAGAAAGGCCCCCAGAATGGAAACTTCCGGCAGGCGGTTGTTCTCCTTTATGATGACGCGCATGCCGTTTTTAAGGACGTGCATTTCAGTTGTGTTTTCCGTCCGGGCAGACAAATTTTCCTGAGGTTGTGCCTGAGGTGGGGTCCCTTTGAAAAGAGACATCACCACGTCCGTTTCAAGATTGATTTTCTCCCCTTCCGGCGCCATGAGACCGATGGAAAGGTTTTCCGGAACCAGATAAGTTTGTGAAACACGAAGGATGTCATCGGCGGTAACCTGCTTTATTTTGGACAGATAGGCGTCTGCGTTATCCATGTTCCCCGTCATGGTCTGGAAAAACCCGAGGGTCCTGGCCTGTCCCGCCATGTCTTCCATATCGAAAACAAATGCGGCCTCCGCCATGGTTTTGGCTTGACTGAGTTCCGAAGGGGTGACCGGGGTGTGGGTCACCTCGGATATTTCCCTGCCAATGGCGGCAAGGGCCTGGTCCAATTTTTTCGGATGAAGAGTCGCGTCCACCGAAAACAGGCTGGGATCCGCCAGTGCATAGGTCCCGGCACTGACATGGTAGACCAGATTGGTTTTCATTTTGAGAGCCCGGTAAAGCCGTGAGGTCTTTCCCTGCCCCAGAATAACTTCCAGCATATCCAACGCGTAAATGTCTTCGTGGGTTAAAGCGGGGATGTGCCAGCACAAATCCAGATAGACCTGTTGGACCCGGGCATTCTTAATGGTTTTTCTCAACACGGTTTGGGGGGGCTCCACAGGCCGGGATGGTTTGGCGCCGGTTCTTTCGGGGAAATTCCGAACCATTTTTTTGATGGACTCAAGGGCTTTTGCGGCTTCAAAATCCCCCACCGCAACCACGACCATGTTTTGCGGGGTGTACCATTTGTCCATATACGTCAGTATCATTTCCCGGTCAAAGGAACGGATGGTTTCCTCACAGCCGATGATGGGCCTGCCATAAGGGTGTTTTTGGTAACTGAGCGCCATCATGGCCCAGCTGAGCTGGTTTTCGGGAATGTCCAGCGAACGCCGGTACTCCTCCAGGACCACCTCTTTTTCTTTTTTCAGTTCCTCC
>JAGHDR010000088.1 GCA_021159825.1 Deltaproteobacteria bacterium
GCTGGGAACGGTCGAGAAGTTGCGTGTATATACTGTTCTCCATTGAAGACGGATGATGGAAACCACCAGTGCAGGGCGAGTTTTTTTGGCTTCGGCACCGACCGTTGGATCAAAGTTGACCAAAAGGGTATGCTGAGAATTTCGCGCATGTCTTACGCGCTTGGGAGTTCGGTCATGTTACCCGCCTGTTCATCGGAAACAAGGCGGTAAAGGATGTACCCCCGGAGTTGATACAGTCGTCCCGGCTTTGACAGTATTCGCATCGGTCGATACTTCCCGGGCACACTGCACCGGGATGCTCCAGAAAACAACATCGGGTACTCGTCATGTTCAACTGAAAACCGTAACGTTCCCCAAACACCTTCATGCGCAGTAGATCCGCCCCCTTGCCGCCCGCGTTGAAATCAAACGGCTGCTTTGAAGAATAATCCATGGTTTCCTGGGTGGAAAAAAACCCCTCGAATATGCGCTTACGATCTTCCGGCAAAATGCCCACGCCGAAATCTTTTACGACCAGCAACGCACCATCTTCTCTGTTTTTCACAAAAAGATCCACCCGGCCTTCGTCAGGAGTGTTTTCGACAGCATTCTTGACTAACCCGTCAATCACCTTTTCCATTACATCCCGTGGCATATAAATGCGCACATTTCCTTCAAGGTGCGTGATAATATCAACATTGCGATGAGAAAAATCCTTCTCAACGGCCGCCAGTCTTTCCGCTACAAAATGGTTCAGATAAATTTCTTCAACCTTGCTTTCCCTGGGGCCGAACTCTGATTCAAGCCTGTTGCGCAGCCATGTTACAATCTCACCTTCTCCCACTTTCTCAGCCAACAGGGATTCCAGTTCATCCATACATTGATCCACCATAATGCTGAGTACGGCATAGGATTTGTATTCCCGGCCTCTCATAATGTCTTCCACCTGGTACTGGATTTCCAGGATACGATCCAGGTTCCTTTCGGCCCTTTGAAAAGTAGCCGCCCATTCTTTCTCGGGAAGTGCCTTTAATTTTTTGCTCAGAATCACCAGGGATCCCAGCAAAATGGAAGCGGGTGTTTTTAATTCATGGGACAGGTGATTAATGATCTTGTCCTTGGCACGGTTGAGACTTGCCACCTCTTCATATGCATCGGTCAATTCCCTTGAAAACCGTGCGTTTTCAAGGGAGAGCGCTACCGTGCCGGCAATCATGGTTAAAAGCTTCCGGTCTTTTTCGTCAAAGCTTCCGGCTTTTTTGTTGACGACGGTAAGAATACCGATAATCTTTTTACCCCCCTCCAACGGAACAACAAGGAGGCTGTCGGTGCGAAAACCGATGGCATTATCCAGTTCGCGAAGAAAATCAGGGTCTTTGGCGGTATCCGTAACGACGGCCGGTTCACCGGTCCGCAATACCCGACCTATAACGCCTTTTTTTATTGGCGGACGCACTTTCTTAATCCGACGCTGGGTCGAGATATCATCATAAGCAGCCCCCAGAAAAGAAATGTATTGGAGATCCTCATCAAACAGGCCTACGACGGCCCCTTCCGTGTTGAGAAGTCGTTTCACCTCACCGGTGATATAATCCAGCAGTTCCTGCAGTACCGGATATCCGGGCAGGGCGCTGCTGATTTGAAACAGGGTTTCATTGATGCGCTCGATTCGCCGCTCTTCCGTTACGTCCTGCAGAATAAACAATTCCCCCGGGTTATCATCGGTATTTTTAGAAGATAACTGCCCTCGAATAATCACATCCAGGATACGGCCATCCTTGGTCGTCCGCCTGGTTTCAATGGCAGCATCCGCATCTTCCTCAAGGCGTTTGACGCTTTCCCCGACTTCCATCTCATATCCAGGGGGGTAATAGGGGATTTTTCGGCCAATCAACTCCTCCAGGTGCCAGCCGAAGACGTGGGTAAAAGCGGGATTCACATAGGTGACATTTCCGGAGGATGAAAAAACCACCATAGGGTATGGGACAAAATCCAAGAGGTTTTGGGTTCTTCGCCTGGCTTTTCTCTTGGCTTCGAATTCGCGTTCGTATCGGCGCTGCGCTTCCTTGAGGTCATGAATGGTCTTGAATCTTTCCGTGACATCCCTGGCAATACCCCGAAAGCCCAGTTTTTTTCCTTCATGATTCTTGACCAGGTACGCGGAGAGTTCAATGGCCTTTCTGTTTCCCGCTTTGTCCCGGGTTTCCCATATGAGATTGGAAAACCCCCTGTGGGTAATCCAAACCTTGTTGAAAGCCGCATAGAATTTTCTGGATTGCCGGGTATCCATGAGATCCCCCAGCTTTTTATGAAGGATCTCTTCCTCCGGATAGCCCAGCACTTTAGGAAAGGAACTGCTGTAACCGGTTAAATTACCATGGTTGTCCATTTCATAGACACAATCCCCCGACCCGTTGATCAAATCTCTCAGATCGCCGTCGGATCTGTTTTCCTCGGCACAAACAGCTTCAAAGGTCATTTGTTTATCGTTCCCTGACATTTTAGGGTCTCCTCCTGTTGTTAACGCTCTTTCAACTCAAATTGTACGGGAACCCGGACCCACATTTCCATGGGCTTGCCATCGACAGTGCCAGGTTTAAATACCCAATTTTTGACCGCTTTCAAAGCCGAATGATCCAGCTCATTATGCCCACTGGACTCCAAAACCAGCGCGTCATCCACCCTCCCCTCATGATCCACCAGAACCCTCAGCAGCACCATACCTTCATATCCTCTTTTTCGTGCGACCCTGGGATATTTTGGCCTTGGGTTTCTGGCGTACGCCGGAGAAGCACTGACCACCTTGGGGCCTGAAGAGGGCACCGTTTTCACTTCCGCCGAAGCGCTTTTCGGTTGAAGATCAGGTTGATTTTCTGATACCATTCC
>JAGHDR010000295.1 GCA_021159825.1 Deltaproteobacteria bacterium
ACTTTCAAGATATTATGGGTATGCTTTTACTGACAACTGACAACTGACAACTGACAACTGACAACTGACAACTGACAACTGATCTAAGCGGGAACCGCTGAACTGCTCAACCCGGGACATGTGGAGGAACCTATGACTACCGCCCATCCGTCAACAAAACTCACCGAAGAAAAATACTTGGCTATTGAACGTCAGGCAGAAGAGAAAAGTGAGTATCTGGGTGGTGAAATGTTTGCGATGGCGGGCGCAAATCGAGAGCATAATTTGATTGTTACAAACCTGGTTATCAATTTGGGGTTGCAATTGAGAAATGGCCCCTGCCGTGTCTATTCCAATGATATGAGACTCAAGGTGAGACAAAGCGGTTTGTACACCTATCCCGATGTGATGGTCGTGTGTGAAGAAGAACATTTCCTTGACGGGCGTCGTGATACGTTGTTGAATCCCTTGCTGATTATTGAAGTTTTGTTGGAATCCACAGAGGTTTATGATCGTGGGAAAAAATTTGGATTGTACCGGGCTTTAGAGACCCTTGTGGAGTATCTACTGGTGACCCAGACGCCACCTCGCATCGAGCAATACGTGCGACAGGAAGATGGCCGATGGCTATTTTCAGAAGCCGAGGGTATTGGCTCCGATATTATCTTGCCTTCTATTGGCGTGACGTTGGGGCTTTCGGATGTTTATGACAAGGTGGAGTGGAAATCAGTCCCGGATGAACTCAAAACATACTGAGGAGAAACAATGATATGTCCGATATCAATGCAGTGGATTTAAGAGGCTTCATTTCCGGAGCAATGACCGAGGTGTTTGATACGATGCTTTCCATGGATATAGAACCGGCAGATGGGGGCGAACAGGCAGATGTTGACGGTGAACGGATCGTCGGATCAGTCGGTTTTGCGGGAAAGGCGGTTGGAAGCGTCAATATTCAGGTCAATGAGGCCTTTGCCCGGAGTATCACTGCTGCCATGCTCGGGATGGAGGAGGATGAGATCGAAGGGGATGAGGAGGTCCATGATGCAATCGGGGAATTGAGCAATATGGTCGGAGGCGATCTGAAGTCCCGCTTGTGTGACGGGGGCTTAGACTGTGAGCTGTCCATCCCCTCTATTATAACAGGGAGTGACTTCAGAACCGAAATCAAGGGTTGGGAGAGGCATGAGCGTCTTATTTTTCGCCATCAGGAGCAATTCGCTTTGGTGGACGTATATATGAAAACGAACGGTTAATAATTGAATCAGGAGGGTGGTTATGGCCTTAAAAATATTAGCGGTTGATGATAGTAAGACGATCCGAATGATCGTGAAAAAGGCCTTCAAGGCCTATGATTGCAAGGTCCTGGAGGCAGCGGACGGAAAGGAAGGTCTGGAAACCGCTTCCAGGGAAAAGCCGGACTTGATTGTCCTCGATATTACCATGCCGGTTATGTCGGGCCCCGAGATGTTGACGGAACTAAAAAAGGATCCGGCTTTGAAGGAGATTCCCGTAATTATGCTGACGGCTGAATCCGGGAAGGAAAACGTGGTCCAGATCCTTAAGATGGGGGTCAAAGATTATATAGTTAAGCCCTTTAAGGGTGCGCAGTTGATCGAAAGGGTAACAAAAGTCGTAACCTTAGAGTCTAAGCAGAAGGAAGACGAAGATACATCCAAGAAATATTTTTCCACTGTAGAAGATGTTCAGATCCTGGCCTTGCCTCAGAAGCTTGATAGACCGGTCAGTGTGGATATAGAGAGGCATTTTAAATCCAAGGTCGAAGAGATGGTAAGCTCAGGGATCAAGAAATTTATCCTCGATATGAGCAAGGTGGGGGGAACTAACGTTACATTGATTAAACTGATCATAATGGTGATTCAAACCTGCCGGCAAGCAAGTATCGGTATTCGAATTGTGGGTACCGCTGCATTAAGCGAGGAGCTGAAAGGTTTTGCCGAAACCAGTGAAATCACGGTTGATCTTTCCATAGAAGATGCAAAGGGTGCGCTTTGATTTTTTTGGGGCCGGCGCCTGGTTTTTATTCGGATACGCCGAAGGAGATCGCGGGCATGTCATCTAAACAGGTAATTGCTTGGAATAAATAAAGTTACTGGCTTATGAAAATCATGAAAATTCCAAGTTCCAAGCACCAAATTACAAATAGATCCCAAATCCCAAGCACTAAGAATCGCAAATAAACACCTCTGTCATTGCGAGCCAAAAATTGGCGGCCAAAAATGGTCAGGTATCAATAATTCAAAACTCAAAACAGCTAAATGAGGACGAGATGTCTGATAAGCATGGTAAGTTCAACATTTGGCCATTGGGATTTGTGATTTTGATATTGTTTGTAGTTTGAGTATTGTAATTTGGGATTTTAGAGCCCAAACCGGGATACAATCTATGCCGGTCCGGTTATTCGAAGGGGCATTTTTTTCCCACTTTCTTCATATATTCATTGCCGTAAGTTGTGGCGAGATCAGGCTAATTGATTGAAATCCAATCTTAAATCATCAACTCCAAAGATCTTGCACGGTTTTTGCATAAGCTTCAAGTCGAGTGGCTCCGGGTTGATCTATCCGATCTGGTTTGCAGTTGCAGGGGCCGTTGTCCATAAGCGCATTTATGGAACTTCACTTGAAGGGAGGTTAAGAAGATGGAAGTACATTCCAATTATGAGATTTTAAAGGCCGGTTACCCCAAAAAAAACGATAAAAACCAGGAGTCTGCAAACAAAGAATTCGGGGCAATCCTTGACGAGACTATCGCTGAGACGTCTCAAACGGATATGGGGACTCGGAAGATGGCAATGGTTGACGGCATGGCGGGAATACAGTTCGATTCATCTCTTTCTTTAAATGAGAACCCTATCATCGAGCAAACTGAAAAACTCTTGGATACCCTTGATAACTACCGGGAAAAGTTGCAAAACCCTGGAGTTGGTTTAGAGGATATTAAACCGTTGGTCAGTGAGATGGAGATGGAAAAAGAAGGCCTGACTGCGGCGCTTAATTCCCTGCCCGACGGCGATGGGCTTAAGGATATCCTGAATGAGGCAATGATTACCTCTTCACTCGAGGCAGCCAAGTTCAACAGGGGCGACTATTCGATTTGATGATTCTCGTTGGGAAGGATGGATGGGTAAACACGAATTATCGGATGATGAACTTAGCGCCCTTCGGGCGGACTTGAAAGATGAACGTCGAACATCGAACGTCCAACATCGAATTTTGAATTAAGGTATTCTGCCAATTTATAAATAGGCAGAGCGAAGCGACTTCATCATTCGATGTTCAACGTTGGACGTTCGATGTTCGACGTTCAAAAAAATCACTCATATCCTATCATGCCGAATTCATTAGGCATAAAATGGAAATTCCTATACTTCCAAGTTAGGGTGTATTTATTTTTTTCCGAGGCCCTAAAAGCCCAAAGGGTTTTTCTTGGGGGGCTGTTTCCTTAGCCGGGGCGGAGATGTCAATATAGGTAAGCAATTCGTTCGCAAGATCTTTATCAAGACCCCCGAGAATTTCATGCTGTTTAATGGCAGCTTTTTTATTCCCGATATTTAAGTACACAAATCCCAGGATATGGTGGGCTTCCGCATAATGGGGTTTGAGCTGTATGGCCTGCATTAGCGCTTTTGTGGCCTCGCTGTAAAGGCGGATGTTCGCGTAGGAAACCCCAAGCCCGTATTGGGCTTCTGCAAAACCCGGTCTGATCCGTACGACCTGCTTCAGCGCTTCGATTGCCTCTTTATAACGGCTCAGCTCGTAGCAGGCTTTTCCTAAAGCATATTGAGCATCCGCATAATCGTCCGTAGCCGGCACTTGGCGCTTTTGAGCTGCCGGATCTTGCGCCACAGGTTCTGTTTTTCCCTTACGTGCCGCCATCCCATCAAGACTTTTTGACGCCTTCATGCCCACCGACATAAAATTCATCTGTTCATGAATCTCATA
>JAGHDR010000213.1 GCA_021159825.1 Deltaproteobacteria bacterium
AGATGCCCACCAACATCAAGTTCAGCAGCACCCACTTTGATTGTCTGGTTTTCATCTTTGTGATCACGCTCAATGACCTTCAATAAACCGTTCAGCGGCGAAAGCGGCCGTAGCGCCATCCCCCACAGCCGTGCTGACCTGTCGCAGGAGTTTTGATCGGATATCGCCCGCGGCAAACACACCGGGGATGGATGTTTCCATATTGTCGTCCGTTTTCACGAAACCGAGATCATCGAAATCGAGCGACAGGTCGGCCAACAGATCATTGCTGGGGTTATACCCGATAAATACAAATACCCCTTCAACGGGAAGGGTGGATATTTCGTTCGTCTTGACATTCTTGAGCTCAAGTGCTTCAACGCCGGCTTGCCCAAGGATTCGGGTCGGCACCGAGTCCCATACCAGGTTCACTTTTTCAGCGGCTTTGACCCGTTCCTGAAGCAATTTTGTGGCCCGCAGTTCATCCCGTCGATGCACCAGGTGAACGCGACCTGCGAATTTGGTCAGAAAGATAGCTTCTTCCACGGCGGTATCACCACCACCGATGACCGCCACTTCCTGGTCCCGGTAAAAAGGTCCGTCACAGGTGGCGCAGTAGGAAACCCCTTTCCCCGTCAGAAGACCTTCACCTTCGATCCCCAGTTTTCTGGGTGATGCACCCGTCGTCAGGATCAAGGCCTTTGTTTCCATGGCCTCTTTATCCGTAAAGACCCTCTTTTTTTCCGGCGTCAATTCAAGGCGGACCACCTCTTTTCCCGCAATTTTCAGACCAAAATTCTCCGCCTGACGCTTCATTCGATCCACCAGTTCAAACCCTGACAGACCCTCGGGAAACCCCGGATAATTTTCAACAAAATCCGTGGTCAGAATTTGCCCCCCCGGTGCCAGTTTTTCAAGCAAGACGGTTCTGAGGCGAGCCCTTGACGCATACAGCCCCGCGGTGAGACCCGCAGGTCCAGCGCCGATGATAATGAGATCTTCCATTGTTTTTTTTCTCCTATACGGTGCCTGGGCTTAGAGAAGTTTTTTGAGTTCCTCTTCAAGGTGGCTTTTGGGATGCGCCCCCACAATAGTCTGGGAAACTTCACCATTTTTAAACAGGATGAGGGTAGGAATGTTTCTGATGCCGAATCGCGTGGGTATTTCACGGTTGCTGTCCACATCCATTTTAGCAATCTTCACCTTACCTTCATACTCCTTTGCCAATTCTTCAACGGTCGGCCCCACCACTTTACAGGGACCGCACCATTCCGCCCAGAAATCAACCATAACCGGCATTTCAGATTTGATCACTTCCTGCTCAAAATCCGCATCTGTGACTTGTAATACATCAGACATTACTTGTCTCCTTCCAGTCGTACCCGGCTCGGCCGGCATTTTTGTTTTATCAGGTTCTTAGCTTTCAGGTTCTTCCAGCGTTTTTTCAGACTCTTCTCGACGGTGACCGGCACAGGCCCGGAATTTGTATAGAGATTCAGCACCTGGTGGGAAACCTTGATCTTTTCCTCCACCGTGTCCCAGCCGATCCCTTTTTCCTCTACCTGGTTCATTAAATCAACCAATCCTTAAGAATCCATGTCATTCCTCCTTATTTCCTTTTAGACGGCGCCAGATCCGGGGGGTACGCGAACTTCGGATCTATCGCATAGGTCCAAGGGAGTCCCCACCATTGCCATCCGTAGTGACGTCTGTGATTAAAACTGTAAATTTTATTCCTTTTTGCAAGCTGACGGTAAAACTTATTTTTGTGGTCATCCTTGAAAACCGGGAATTCGGATCCCTCAAAACCGTCTTCCACTTCATAAATCTTCTTGAACCCGGCATTCAGAAGCTCTTTTGCCGCAAGCGCACTTCTCGTACCATCCCTGGAGAGAATCAGCAGGTTATCCGTCTTTTTAAACACCTTGCCGATCTCCTTTAAGAACGCCCTGTTCTTTTTGTTCATGACGTATTCATTCCAATCACCCTCTTTCTTGAGCTTGGCGGTCCAGAACATGTACGGGAACAGATAGGCATTGATGGGGTGACCGACGAGCTGGTATTCGGCCCTTGTTCTTATATCAATCAGATAGGTGTCGGGGACCGTATTGAGCATATCATACGCTTCAATGCTCAATACATGCTTGGACTCCTCGGCAAATGCGCTCACAACGAAAGCCGACAGGAGCACCAGAAAACCGAAACCGGTTAAAAAAACTTTCCTATTCATTCTATTGTCTTCTCGGATGGTTCCGCCATCCAAATTAGGCTCACTATAAAACTTGAGTCTAAACAGATAATCCAGTACCGTAGGTTTGTCAATGAAAATCCGGTTCGCTTTTCCCCTCAAATATTTCAAGCGGAGGAAACATTAATGACGGCAAGCAAAGTGTATTTTTCGGACCTCAGAACATCCTTTAAAGAAAACATCTTTATAAAATTAAACAGGCTTTTGGATGAAGCCGCCATGGATGATGCGGTGGCCGAAAGGAGCCTGGTAGCCATCAAATTGCATTTCGGTGAAAAGGGAAATTCCGCATTTATCCGCCCCAACTTTCTAAGGACAATTGTGGACCGGGTTGAAGGACTGGGGGCAAATCCGTTTTTGACCGACGCCAATACGCTCTACGCAGGAACCAGGGGTAACAGTGTCTCTCACCTGCATACGGCCGTTTCAAACGGGTTTGCCTACTCGGTGGTCAAGGCGCCCGTCATTATCGCTGACGGGATTCGAGGCGCTTCGTTTAAAACGGTTAAAATCGATCAGGCGTTTATCCAAACAGCCTATATTGCCAGGGATATTGCGGAAGCCGATGGGTTGATCAGCGTGGCCCATTTCAAAGGCCATGAACTGACCGGTTTTGGTGGCACCATCAAAAACCTCGGCATGGGGTGTGCTTCGAGAAAAGGGAAAATGGCCCAGCACTCTGATGTGTCTCCGAAAGTCAAAAAGAAAAAATGCGTGGGTTGTGGGGACTGTGTGCGTCATTGTGCCGGAAAAGCCATATCTTTAAAGGAGAAAAAGGCTTCCATCGATCCTGAAAAATGCGTGGGATGCGGTGAATGCATCCTCATTTGCCCCAACGGCGCCATCGATGTCAGTTGGAATGCGGATATTACACTGATGCAGAAAAAGATGACGGAGTACACCCTGGCTGTGCTCAAAGGGAAAGAAAAGAACTCTTTTTTCATTAATTTTCTGACGAATATTTCCCCTGCCTGCGACTGCTGCGGACACAGCGACGCACCCATTGTTCATGATGTGGGGATTGTGGCCTCAAAAGATCCCGTTGCCATTGATCAGGCTTCCGCGGATCTGGTAAATCAACAGACCGGGGCCGCAGCATCATGCCTCAAGGAAGGTTTGAAACCCGGTGAAGATAAATTTCGTGCGGTATATCCCAAAGTCGACTGGACCATTCAACTGGATCATGGCGAAAACATCGGTTTGGGCAGCCGCAAATATGAGTTGATTACAATTTAATATGGAGCATTAGCCCTTTTTTGCGGGGTCCTGCTTGTTTTTGTCTGCGGCATGTGCTATGAATCACCCGTTTTATGTTTGAGAAACTAAGGAGAAAGTGATGGATATAAAGGTTACGGCGGCAACGCCGGGTCAAATGAAAGCAAAGCCGGCGGATGAATCTCAGCTTGGGTTTGGGGATATCACAACGGACCACATATTCCTGATGGATTATGACGCTTCCAAGGGATGGTTCAATCCACGCATTGAACCCTATGGCCCTCTGGCCATTGATCCCGCTGCCATGAGCCTCCATTATGGACAGGAAATTTTTGAAGGGCTCAAAGCCTACGCAGTAGCGGATGGCGGTATCGGGCTTTTCAGGGCCAAAGAAAATTTTGAACGGCTGAATCGTTCGGCCGCCCGCCTCTGTATGCCCGGGGTGGATATACCCGCAGCCATGGAAGGCATGAAGCAATTAATCCTTCTGGATCAAGACTGGATTCCGAAAAGCCCCGGCACCTCCCTTTATATACGACCCACCATGATCGCCACTGAACCGCACCTGGGCGTTCGTCCTTCCAACAACTATGTGTTCTTCATTATTATCGGTCCGGTGGGGGCCTATTATAAGGAAGGGTTAAACCCGGTTAAAATCTATGTGGAGGACTTTTTTGTCCGAGCGGCAGTCGGCGGCACGGGCGAAGCCAAAACCGCCGGTAATTATGCAGCCAGCCTTCTGGCTGCGGAACAAGCCAAGGATAAAGGATTCACACAGGTGCTCTGGCTGGATGCGGCGGAACGGAAATATATTGAAGAAGTGGGCACCATGAACATGTTCTTCCGTATTGACGACGAAGTAATCACCGCGCCGCTGAACGGCAGCATCCTTCCCGGAGTCACCAGGGATTCCGTCATTCAAATCGTTAAAGACTGGGGCCTTAAAATAACGGAGCGGTCCCTTACCATTGATGAAGTCATTGCGGCGGCTGATGACGGCAGGCTTCAGGAAACATTCGGCACCGGTACGGCGGCTGTGATTTCTCCGGTGGGCCAGATCACCTTCAAGGGTCGCGATTATGTGGTGGCCGGCGGCAAAATGGGAGAGTTGAGCCAGAAGCTCTATGATAAAATCGTTGCCATTCAGTACGGCCAAAAACCCGACCCATACGGATGGGTTACGTGGATTGAATAGCTCGAAATAGAAAGGCCTTATCCTTGAGTTAAGAACTATTCCCGGATATCCTTTCCATCCAGGACCGCCTGAGGAAAATCAAACATCATCCTTTTCGCCCGGGTTTTTCCAACCACGGACGTCAGTTTTTTAATGGCTGAAAAAAGTTTCGGCGGTCTTCCCTGTGGGGAATGGGCATCCGATGCCACAAAATGAGCCATCTGCATCTTAACTATTTTCACACTGCACTTGTATATGTAACGCCCGAACTGTCCTGTGATACTTCCGGCGGTGACCTGCGAAAGGGCGCCTGCCAGAACAAAATCAGACAGCAAATCCAGATTTTGTTGAATGGTTGCGTTTCTTTCAGGATGCGTAATGATGGCGGTTACCTTATCTTGCCTAAGGTGGTTGATAAGGCTTATAACAGCCCCGGGGATGAACTGATCGGGGAGTTCCAGGAAAAAATAACGACCCGTATCGTTCAGGGTCATCAACCGGCCTTCCTTGATCCTTTCTGCTAGCTCAGGAGCCAGACGGACCTCAGATCCGGGCAATACCGTAAAAGGGATCTGATGCTTTCTCAGCTGTGAATTAAACTCTTCACAGGCTG
The DNA here is from genome assembly GCA_021159825.1 of Deltaproteobacteria bacterium. GTDB lineage: Bacteria > Desulfobacterota > DSM-4660 > Desulfatiglandales > Desulfatiglandaceae > NaphS2. The sequence continues at coordinate 5,230 of JAGHDR010000213.1, forward strand.
CTAAAATATCATGCCGCCAGTTTAAATGACGACCGTTAAGGTGGTGTGGGGTGGTGACCATGGTCCTGATACCGTCTTTCACTGCGATGCGGGCCATTTCCAGAGACTCATCCAGAGTTTCAGGCCCATCGTCCATTTTTGGCAGAATATGGGCGTGAAGATCAATCAGATGGTTTCCCGTCAGGGATTCGGACCCTTTTTTCCCCCGCATGTTTTATCCCTTTATATTTTCATCGGTAGCAGGTTGCCTGCTTTTCAAACAGATCTGCGTATTTTCCGTCAAGTTGTATCAGCTCCTCGTGGCTTCCCCTTTCTACAATGCTTCCATCCTCAAACACAAGAATTCGGTCCGCCATGCGGACCGTGGAAAACCGGTGGCTTATGAGAATCGCTGCACGGCCTTCCAAAAGTTGCCGAAACCTGTTGAATATTTCATATTCCGTTTTTGCATCCAGGGAACTGGTCGGTTCATCAAGGGCGATAATCTGAGCATCGCGCAAAAAGGCCCGTGCCAGGGCCACCTTCTGCCATTCACCGATACTGAGTTCTTCTCCTTCTTCAAACCACTTTCCAAGTATTGTATCATAGCCTTTGGGCAGACGAGCAATCAGCTCATCGGCGCCGGCATCCCGGGCCGCTTCAGCGATCTGTTCCTGGCCGGCGGCGAGTTGGATCTTCCCCAGCCGGATATTTTCACGTGCCGTCAGATGGTATCTCACGTGGTCCTGAAAGATAACGCTGATTTCTCGCCGAAGTGCTGCTGTGCCATACTCACGAAGATCCACGCCATCTAAGGTAATGGTTCCCTTCGTAGGGTCATATAAGCGGCAGAGGAGTTTGACGAATGTGGTTTTGCCTGAGCCATTTTCACCCACCAATGCCACAACTTCGCCAGGGCCGATGGAAAGAGAAATATCCTCAAGGACCTTTCCCCTGCCTGATGGGTATTTGAAACCCACACGATCAAACACGATGCCCTTCTTCATGGGGTGGGGAACCGGATGGGGGTGGAGAGGCTCTCTTACCTTCGGTTCAATGTCAAGGAATTCATATAGGTTGGAAAGAAACAGATTGTCCTCATAAAGACCGGCCATACCACCCAGCATATCCCGGAGATACCCCATGCCCCTTTGAAATGCCTGGAAGTACATGACCATATCGCCCAAAGTAATGCCGCCCATGACGGTTCGGTACGCAATGAAACCGAAAGCGCCAAAGACGGCAATGGTTGCACCGATCTGGGCCATAAAATCAGCTACAGAACGTTTACGTGTCAGTTCGATTTTTTCACGGCGGAGTTGCTTTCTTAAAGAGCTGAATTGTTGAATAAATAAATCCCCTAAGCCAAACAGCCTGATCTCCTTGGCGTGAGCATCTCCAGTCAATATCCAATTAAAATAACCGGCCTTTCTTTCTGCCTGGGTTTTTTCCCTCTGCCAGCGATACATCTTACCGGAATATCTTATACGAACGAGTATCCCCGGAATAACCGCTATGAACAAGACTACTGCCACACCCCAATGGAAGGAAAGCAGCAATCCGGCCATGGCTATTAAGGAGATCCCGTTTTGTCCCAACTGGGCCAGGCCGTTTACAATATGGGTGGGCCGAAAGGGACCTTCCTGTTGGGCACGGTGAAGGGTGTCAAAGTACTGGGGGTTCTCATAATATTCCAGATCCACTTCAACAGATTTGGCATGGAGCACATCATACATATGATCAGTAACTGTCGCGGACTGGGCTTCCTTTACAAGACCGGACAACAACTGGATCAGGGCATTGAAAAGCGCTACCCCGGCCGCGCAGGCGATAAGGAGCGCCACATGTTGAAAGGCCGAGGCCTTATCCGGGGCTGACAAAGAAAAAGTTACCGCATCCACAATCAGCTTCATGAGATAAAGCGCAAGCAGCGGTAACACACCCTGTATAACGAGCAGGAAAAGGTTGGCGATGGTCCAGCCCGGCCCTGCCTTCCACACAAAACGCACCGCCCGATCAAGACGGATTGCCTGCCTTACCTTTTCGCCTAAAGAATTATTGGTTTTCATGGACTTGAAAATACCTTATTTTTTAACTGAAAAAACCCCTAAGCCGAAATGGGTAAAAAGGCAAGCTTAATTTTGGTTTATTTTATGCCTGTTATAAGTTAAATAAGAAAAAAGAAACGATAGCGGTTAATCAAAGAAAGGCTAATGCCATGGAAACACAAACAAGTTCTTTTAAAG
>JAGHDR010000112.1 GCA_021159825.1 Deltaproteobacteria bacterium
GATGTATAGCACCGCTGTAAAACCGTTTTGTTCGATGGCGTCATCGTATTTTTTCAGCCGGTCGCCGATCATGGCGGCGACAAACTCCCGACCCAGCGTCCTGCCAACCCAAAAAGCGCATCCCGCCCCGATCCAGGCCCCGATCCAGGCATACAAAAAACCCCAATAGGCTCCAAAAAGACCCGCAGCCAGAACAATCATAATGCCGGCCGGAACGAAAAGGGTAATTGTTACTACCTCAAGTGCCATAAAAACGACCGGTGCCCAGAACCCCGATGCGTTAAGAATTGCCTCGAGGGTCCCGGGGGTTATCAATTCCCTGAGTGCGATAAAACGATAGAGGCAAAGGGCGCCCATAGAAAAAATAATCAGCCCCAGGAATTTAATCAGCGCACCTTTTGAAAGGCCTTTTTGAAAATACCCCATCTAAATTTATCCCTTCAGTTTGCCCCACAGGAGCCCGAGATATTCGTGGACAACCTCCGTTGCACTGTCCAATGCACACATATTTTGCGGGGAATCAGTAGCGAACCCACTATTTTTTTGATGATGAACACCGAAAAGCCTCCAAAAAAAGCAAATGGTTGTCAATGGTTTTTTACTAAAGCAGTCTGTCCCCTTTGGAATTTGGCCGATTGTAATCAATCCCGGACCTACGGTCAAAAAAACATTGTAAAAAGGGATGGAAAAGTATAAAAGGGTTGCGTGTTTTTTGGCAGACTTGCTTTTTCGGGGAGACTCTGATGGGTGACATCCTGGATTACTTTGTGTGTGATGCGTGCGCCGGTAAGGACTTCAATCTTGTTTACAACTTTTGTCTGCGGTTTCACGGCGTGAACTTTTCCGACGATCTCATCTACGACAAGGCGGTGGATGAACGGTTCCAATGTACAAAATGTGAAAAAACATTTTCCAGGGAAGAAATAGAATCGGGATTGACCCGGTTAAGAAAGGCACGCATCAAAAGAGACTGAGGCCCTAAAGCTCGATAGAATACTGCTCCTGATGAAAGTGTTCTTTTCCGATAATGATGATTCTTTTGCCGGTTCTCTTCTCCAGATCCATAACCGGCCCCTGCTCCTCTTCCCTCAGCATCTTGTCCACTTCAGGGTTCACCCGGATGTGAAGGTTACCCCCTTCATCGAGGTGCATGCAGTCCCGTTCCAGGTCCCTGAAAATTTCGTAGCAAATTGTTTTGGCCGATTTCAGCGTTCCCCGCCCTTCACAGTAAGCACATGGCTCACTGAGCAGGCGATTCAAATTGGCCCGGGTTCTCTTTCGAGTCATTTCAATCAATCCCAGGTCGGACATGGGAAGGATGTTTGTTTTGGCTTTATCTTTACTGAACGCCTCTTTGAGCACCATGGACACCCGTTCACGGTTTGAGATTTTTTCCATATCTATGAAATCAATTACGATGAGACCGCCGATATTCCTGAATCGGAGTTGGTAAGCGATCTCTTTGACGGCTTCAAGGTTTGTTTTCAGGATTGTTTCTTCAAGATTTCGCTTCCCCACATAACTCCCGGTGTTAACGTCTATTGACGTAAGGGCTTCGGTAAGTTCAATCACGATGTAGCCCCCCGATTTCAACCAGATCTTATTGCCCAGGGCTCTTGAAACCTCTATTTCGATGCCAAAGGCATCAAAAATGGGACCGGCGCCTTCATACAGTTCAACCGAGTATTTCAACCTGGGGGCAAAGGTTTCAATGAAGGCCATAATCTTTTCGTAAGCGTCAACCGAATCAACAATGAGACGATCCACCTCCCGGGTAAACAGGTCCCGTACCGCCCGTAGTGCAATGGTGAGGTCCTTATATAACAGATCGGGATTATTGCCTTTCTCCATTTTTCCCCTGATATTTCCCCAGAGCTTCAACAAGAAATCCATCTCAGCTGCCAGTTTTTCTTTGGAAGTATTTTCCGCTACCGTCCTGACAATGAAACCAAAGGATCCGGGATTAATATCCCTGATAATACCTTTGAGCCGCTCACGCTCTTCTCTGTCTTCGATTTTTCGAGACACCCCGATATGGTCTACGGTGGGCATCAGTACCAGATGCCTTCCGGGTAATGATACGTGAGATGTCAGACGGGCTCCCTTGTTTCCAAGGGGCTCTTTTGAAACCTGCACCATAATGCTTTGCCCCTCGTGGAGCAGGTCCTCTATCTGGAAACCACTATGGCCTGATTGCCTTTTAAGGGGGGCTTCAATTTCACCAGTATCCAGCGTTTCATTAACCTCACCGGCGTCAAGCATCATTTGCTCAAAATCTGAAACATCCCTGTAAACATCGGATACATAAAGGAAGGCGGTTCTTTCGAGACTGACATCCACAAACGCCGCCTGCATACCGGGCAGAACACGGACCACTCTCCCGCGATAGATGTTCCCCACCAACCCCCGGCCGCTGTCCCTTTCAATATGCAGTTCAACAACGACGCCGTTTTCAACCAGGGCGACCCGGGTTTCATAAGACCTGGAATTGATGATCAGTTCGCCGGACATAGAGCGATCCCCCCGGGATTTATGGGTATTAATGAAAAATCTGTTCGGTTTTCAGTATGCTCATATTGGACAGGTCGTCTTCTCTCAAAGAGAATACACCCTTTATGATTTCAGCCGGCTTTAAGGTCAACGTATCGGTTTGCCGGATGGTCAGATCGATTTTTCCGGGCGAAACAATCTTCATTGCCGTCACAAGGGTTCGGGCATCAATGGTATGTTCCCCTTTTTTATTGATTTTGACAACCTCAAAATGTTTTGATCGGAGAAATTTCACGAGATTCTCTTCGCTAAACGTTGCCGCTTTGAGGGTAATGAGAAACCGGGACGCCTTAGAGCGAAGTTTTTTTCCTGAAGAAGAAACCTTCTCAATACGCGTTATATCGATGCCCTCAGGAAGTTCCCGGTTGATTTTATCTTTGAGATTTTCCACATCCAGCTGTTCAATCAGTTCAATCTCCACCAGTTCCGCAATACTTTCCGTACCCACCGGCAAGGCTGAAAAAAATGAAGCCTTGGGCATGGGATGGAACCCCTGAGAATAAGCCAGTTTCAATCCGGCACGCCTGAAAGCGCGATTCAACACCCGCCCCAATTCCAGGTGACTAAGATGCCGGGTACTGCCTGTTTTTGTAAAGGTGAGACGGAACCTGGTTGTGGATTGGACATTTTGTGGGCCCTGTGAAACTATTTCCGGCTGAAACGACCGGTCCTTAAAAAGAACGGGATCAATATTTTTGTGGTCGCATACGCCGCATTCATGACAATTTTCCCGACAATCGGAGGTAAACTGTTCCGCTTCCGCCTTTTTTCGTTCTTTTTTAAGAAAAGCCTTTGTCACACCGGATCGAATATGGTCCCAGGGCAGAACCTCATGGAGTGCCCTTTCCCTGTGATAGAATTCCGGTTTAATGCCGGCGCGCTCAAAGGCCGCTTGCCATATCGCCATATTGAAATGCTCGCTCCATGCGTCGAACCTTGCGCCGAGCTTCCAGGCCTCAACAATGACGTGACTCAGTTTTCGGTCTCCCCTGGCCATGGTCCCTTCCAGCCAGCTTAACTCCGGTTGATTCCATTTAACCCGGACACGACTTTTTCTGAGACCTTGTCGAATCAATGCTATTCTTCGCCGGCTTTCTTCCAAGGGTATTTGCGGCATCCACATAAAAGGGGTATGGCTCTTGGGTACAAAGGTGGAAACACTGACATTAACGTTTTCCCGCCGCCCCTTTTGACCCGATAATTTCGTGATTTGCTCTGCAAGATCAATAATATCTTGAAGATCGTCATCTTCTTCGGAGGGCAGCCCGATCATGAAATAGAGTTTGATCAGTTTCCATCCGGACTGGTATACGATTTTTGCCGTTTCACGGATGTCCGATTGGGTCAAGCCCTTGTTGATAACCCTTCTAAGGCGATTATTTCCCGCCTCGGGGGCAAGGGTAAACCCTGTTTTTCGAACCCTTTTAATTTGCGTCATCATTTCGGCATCCAGGCTGTCTACCCGGAGGGAAGGCAGGCTGATGCCGATATGATCGGGGGAATGACGGTCCATGAGCGAACAAAGAAGCGAACAAATATGGCTGTAATCACCGGAACTGAGTGACAAAAGCGACAGATCTTCATAACCGGTGAGGTTCAAAGTCTTTTCCGCAATGTTAACAATGGATTCCGGACTTCTTTCCCGTACGGGCCGGTAGATCATCCCCGCCTGGCAGAACCGGCAACCCCTCGTGCAGCCGCGGGAAATCTCAATGGCAACGCGATCGTGAACCAGTTCCGTAAAGGGGACGATCTGGCGTTCCGGGTATGGGAATAAATCAAGATGGGGCAACGTGGCCTTATCGACCCATTGATAATCATCATGCTCCGGAACAATTGCAGCAAATCTTCCGTCCGGCTCATACCGGGTCCGAAAGAAGGAAGGGACGTAGATTCCCTGTACATGAGAGATGATATCAAGAATATCACTCTTTTGAACACCCGTGTCCTTTTTCGCCTTTCGGACGGCGCTGCATATCTCAAGTGACGCGGTCTCCCCATCCCCAATGACCATGATATCAAAAAAATCCGCAACCGGCTCCGGATTGAAGCACGCCGGGCCGCCGGCAATGATAAGCGGATATTCATCACCCCTGTCCCGGGATAGAAAGGGGATTTTGCAAAGATCCAGAACATTGAGGATGTTGGTATAGGAAAGCTCATGTTGGAGGCTGAAACCGATGAGATCAAACTCTCCCAGTGGCCGTCCCGATTCCCGGGCGGTGAGCGGAGCGTCGTAACGCCTGAGTGCGTCTTCCAGGTCCGGCCATGGAGAAAAAGCCCTTTCAGCTGCAAGCCAGTCCCGGCTGTTCAACAGGTGGTAAAGTATTTTCAGTCCCAAATGGCTCATACCCACTTCAGGAACATCCGGGAATACCAGTGCAATGGAAACTTGGGTTTTTGAAAGATCTTTGTGTATCGTGTTGATCTCATTGTCCAGATAGCGGCTGGGACGGCTGAGTTTAGAAAACCAATCTTGTTCACATATTTTCATGACGTTATCTTTTCCAGTTTCCAAAAACTGTTCATCCTGATGTTTTAACTCATTTTCGTTGCCAAACGCGTAATAGTTCACAGTGTGCAGTTGTCAGGGTGCAGAAAATCAGCATGTTTTAGCTAATTCTTTTTAAATATTGTCGCTCAATCCTACTCTTCTTTTGCATGCATTTGAATCTTCGAGTCACATTCTGCCCCCCGACAACTGTCCCCTGCACCCTGTGAACGGTTACTCAAACGCTAATGGCCGGCGCTGGAACCCATGGGCAGAATAATGGCGAGTTCGGCCCCGCCATCGGGGTGGTTACTCCCCGAAATCCTGCCTTGAAGTTGATCAAGAATCCTTTTTACGGTGGCCAGGCCGAGACCGGATCCACCCTCTTTGGTGGTAAAAAAAGGGGTAAAAAGTTTGGGAAGGGTTATGGGGTCAAATCCATCCCCCGTGTCGTGTATGACGATGGCCACGTTCTTGTTGGTTGATTCGGGTGTTTCAGACACCCATTTGGTGCCGATATCAAGTATTCCGCCGTCGGGCATGGCATCACAGGCATTGAGGAAAAGATTCCATAAAACCTGTTTGATCTGGTCCGGATCCGATTCAATCGTAACGGAATCCATGAAATGTGTGAGAACGCTGACGTTTTCATTCCAATGCGGCCCGTTTTTAAAAAGGGTCAGGGACTCCGTGATGACCTGGTTCAGGTCAAAGGCGCTCAATTTTGTTTCTCTCGGTCGCGCAAACAAAAGAAAGTCACTGATCAACTGGTTCAATCGATCGATTTCCCGCGACACGATGGCCATTAACTGGCTTTCGGTACTGTCCCAGGCAAGTCCTTCTTTTAACACCTCGATGGAACCGCTGATGGATGCCATGGGGTTTCTGATTTCATGGGCAATGCCTGCTGCCATCTCTCCCACCAAAGCCAGACCTTCCACTTTTTCATGTTTTCTTCAGTCCGCTTTATTTCCGTTACATCCTGAAAAACAATTATTTCCCCGCCTTTTTCAGTGGATAAATAACGAAGGGGAGAAATGGAAAGTCGAAGATAAATCTTTGCGCCATCCGGTTTCCGGTACAAAATATCCATAAAGGGAGGCATGTTGACTATCGGATCCATTTGTGCAATACTTTGAATAGGTTTCCGAAGAGCGGGAAGGGCGGAAGCCAGCGTTAACCCGGAGATTTGGTGGGTATGGATGCCGAGGATTTTTTCCGCTGTGGGATTAAAAAGTATAACGCGCTCTTTGTCGTCCAAAACAATCAGTCCTGAGGCAATGCTATTGATGATACTTTCGTGAAGGATTTCTAATTTGTTCAGATCCAGTCTGGTTTCTTTAAGTTCAGCTCGGCTTCTTTTTGTCTGTTCAGCCAGAAAACCACTCAAATAACCCACCAGGTAGAACGCGACCATATTCACCAGTATCGTATAAAACAAAAACGCACTGTTATAACTATCGGAAGTGTAATTCATCCGGCTGCCGATGGGATGAATCAGGCCGTAATAATGAAGATCCAGCATCAATCCATACAGGATGCTGCCGGCTGAGGCGATGAGCATGCCCCCTTTGCGGGAAAAGATGATACCGCCACTGATGATATTTAAGATAAAAAGGAATGAAAAAATACTGTCAATTCCACCGGTGGTGTATATGAAGAAGGTGATGAAGAGGGTATCGAAAAACAGCTGAAAATAGGCCTGGAGCCGGATTCCCCCCAAATACTTAATGAGAAAAATGTAAACGATATTGGTGAAATACATCACCGCAAGAAGAATATATGGGGCATTTTGTCCATCGGAGATATAAACATGCGTTTCCCTGAAGCGGATAATAATGAGGGCACCCAGGATCACGGAAACGAACAACACCCGTAGGAACATCAAGGTATGAAGGCGCTTTTGCAGGCCTGAGTCTCTGAAGGCGGATTTCTTTTCGTTCATTTCCGCCTTAGTCACCCATGGCCGCAGCCATACCGAAAATAGGCAGATACATGGCAATCACAAGCCCACCGATGGCGCCGCCAAGAAAAACCATGAGCAGCGGCTCAAGCATGGCCGTCAAAGCGTCAACCGCCGCATCTACCTCATCATCGTAAAAGTCCGCGATTTTTTCCAGCATGGTTTCCAGAGCGCCTGTGGCTTCTCCAACACTGATCATCTGGACCACCATGTTGGGAAATATGTCATTCTCCGAAAGGGGTTCGGCAATAGATTGTCCTTCGGCAATGCTGGAACGAACATCCAGAATAACTTCTTCAAGCACCACGTTACCACACGTTTTAGCCACAATCTCCATGGCCGAAATAATAGGAACACCGCTGGCAATCATGGTTCCCAGCGTCCTGGTGAAACCGGCCACAGCGACTTTCTTAAGCAGTGGCCCAAATACGGGGAGTTTCAGTGCCAGGGTATCCACTTTTTTTCGCCCTACCTTGGTACTCTTGAATTTCTTAAAAGCAAAGGCCAGGACAATAACAGCGCCGATCATGTAATGTATATTCCCTTGGGTAAAGCGACTGAGACTTACGACGATTTGAGTGGGCATCGGCAACGCAGAGCCAAATGAAGCAAACATGCTTTCAAAGACGGGGATGACGAAAATCATGATGATGGCCATGACCAAAACAGCGACGGCCACTACGATGGCCGGGTACACCATGGCACCTTTAATTTTCGCCTTTAATTTTTGTGCTTTTTCGATGTGTGTGGCCAGACGCTGCAGAATCGTGTCCAGGATACCGCCAACTTCACCGGCCGCCACCAGATTCACGAAAAGGTTGTCAAACACCTTCGGGTGCTTCTGGAGGGCTTCGGCCAGGCTGGCGCCCCCCTCCACATCTGTGACGACCTCCTTTAAAATGCCCTTAAAGGTTTTATTTTCCATCTGGTCGGCCAGAATGGTAAGCCCCTGCACAAGGGGAAGACCGGCATCAATCATGGTGGAAAACTGCCGGGTGAAAACAACCAGGTCTTTGCTGGTTATTTTCGGTTGCATGAACGATACGTTGGCAAAGAGGTCTTTTGGCTTTGCTTTAATCTTTTTGATCTTGAGATTCCGACGTTTCAGCTGAAGCCTCGCCATCTTTTCATCAGCGGCCTCCAGTTCGCCACGGATCGTTTTTCCCTTCTTCGTCTCAGCAACCCATTTGTATTCCGGCATTATGGTTCTCCCAGCCCCGTCTTTTTTGGATTTTGATAATTTTTTAATCTAAATAGACAGTTATCGGAAGATAGATAATTTGCTCGTTTCTGTCAAGGCCTCTGTTTTGTTGCGATTACGGATATTGTTCTTGACAAGAAGTGGCGATACCATGTTATATGGACCCGTCATCGGATGTCATAGTTGAAATTAGAAATTGGGTAGTGCTCTGTTGGAAGTCTTGAAAGTGGGCATGTTTCGGCTTTTTCCGGTTTCGACTTTCAATTTCAAAATTTCAATGAATAAAGGAGGTATTGGCTGTGAGTGAAGTTGTTGCCCCCATGGGGGGTAAGGTTATTGATGTGAAGGTAAAACCGGGTGATGCGGTAAACGAGGGTGATGAAGTGGTGATCCTCGAAGCCATGAAAATGGAGTTGCCGGTTGTGGCAGAGGCATCGGGTACGGTTAAAGAGGTAAAGTGCAATCAAGGGGGTACGGTTGAAGCGGAAGGCGTATTAGTAGTGCTTGAGTAATAAATACGCGGAGGAAGCAGAATAGCGTTAGGTGTTCCAATTTTGAAATACCCCCGCTATCTGATAAGCTTACGCAAAACATAAAAAAAGCCCATCCTTCAACAACTGCGAAGGATGGGCTTTTTTTTAGGTGCTTAGGTGTGGGCACCGGCCTTTTTTTCGCCTGCCTTGCTGATGAGCCAAGGCAAGATGATTCCGGAAACAGCCATCGTCAGACATATTACCATCAGAACCACAAAAACGCCTATATACCTGATAATTAGTGTTCCAATAATCCAGGTCCAGTTGTCTTTTACAATCAAAACGACGACTCCGGCACCATCCTTTTCGCCCTTCAAGATCATAATAGAATGCCACTTCATCTTTCCATGATCTTCAATGTAGGTACGATCCTGTTTGTCATAAAATTTGATGTCCTCGTATTTGCTGAGTGCCCCCTTGTAATAACGCACCATTGCATCATGGGAAAGAGCACTCCTGAACGAAATTCGGTTATCCGCTTTGCTGATAATCTCTTTCTGCTGCGGAAGAGGTGCCCCTAAAAAATCCTCTGCGCTGGAACACACGGGGGAAAAACACATCAAAATCAATAAAAAAACCAAATAATTTTTCATTTTCCGTCCTCATTAGTTAAAGCGCATACGTGAGAAATCCAAACACCAGCGCACCGGACCCGTCCATCCCACACAATTCCGGAAGGACCGTATAAGCCCCCGGAATAAATATCACTCTTGACCCCTTTTA
>JAGHDR010000124.1 GCA_021159825.1 Deltaproteobacteria bacterium
CGCCGAGGCTCCAGACATTGTCGCCGCCCCACAAAAACCCCGAAAACCAGCTTCCGATGCCACTCGCCATTTTGCCCACATTCTCTCCCATCACGAACTCGCGCCAGATGGCCGCGGGTTCAGGGTCAAACACGAATCACAGCGAGAACATGCCCAGCGACAGCAGTGCCGTCCAGACGATGCCCGGCAGTGAGTCGCGCGCGAATGAGGCCACGCGCCACCCGCGCACATGCAGGTGCCACCACGATAGCCCCACACCGATGGGCAGCAGTTGGGCGAAACTCTTAGTCAGCAGCGCCATGCCTACCAGCACACCCAGGATGGTGGGAAAAACGAAACGCGAATCGAAGGATCGCGGCTTCCACCACAGCATGGTGAAGAAGCAAGCGAAGACCCAGAATGTTTCAGGTGGATTGGTAAGATAGGGCCGCCCGTAGCGATAGGTGCTGAAGAAGGCCAGATAGAAGAGCGCCGCCAGCGCCCCCTTGAACAAATCACGCCCGGACAGCCGCCACCCCAGCAGACCGCAGAGTAGCGCTGTGCCGAAGGTCCACATCACGCAGGGCCAGCGCAACGCCACTACCGACCAGTGACTCCCCCAATCCGTACTTATCAGCCCCTGCCAGAACAGCAGCGGCGGCTTGGTGTTTTGCATGCCCGGGATGCCCTGCAGGGGAAGCCAATGCCCGGCGATGCCGGTCACGCGCGTGATGTGCGCATACACCAATTCGTCGCCGTTTCGAAGAATGTGCAGCGAGCCAAGACCATGCAAATAGGTACAAATAGCGAGAATAAGCCCACTGATAGTCAAAAGAAAGGGGGACGTCCTTAAATAACCAAATAACGGCCCCTTTTGTCTTTTTCTCTTGTGCGTTATTTGGTTATTTAAGGACGTCCCCCCTTCCTGTCGGTAGGTCCACTGATCATTTAGAATGAAGTTGGCCACACATCCCACACCGATACCGAACAGATTGGCCGGCAGGTAGGACATCCACCTTGTCAGCAGATTGGTGATGGCCACCTGCGCCACAATGCCCGCCCAGTTGGCGGCGGCGTACTGCAGGTACTGATGCACAATGGGCAGCTTCTGCGCGCGCTCGCGATCCTTCCAGGTCCACCGGCGATTCCAGTGGAAGTTGTTGGTCATGCTCAGCAGGATTCCAACCGCCAGGGAGAGGTTGAGACGAAGCGAGAGGTTCAGGACGGTCGTGAACACATACTCCTGACACATCCAGACGGTCGCCTGATTAACAACCACACCGCTGAGTCCCACCGTGCCGAACTTGAAGAAGCGATGACGCTGACGCCAACTCCACGAGATGACTGAAAGAATGGAATGTGAGGGTCTGTTCATAAGATGATAGGAGAAATAGTATCTATTTTCAGCAACTCACAGGCCTTATCAAATACTTCCTCCGGATGAATGGCTTTAAGACACACATTGTTCCCGTCACACGGAGATTTCCTGTGGTTATAGGCGGTAACACACGGAGAACAAGGCAATGGCTCATAAAGGCTCACCGCCTTTTCACTCAACGGACCATACAGCGCCGGGGTTTCCGGGCCAAAGAAAATAATGGATGGAATCGGCGTCAACGAAGCAAAATGCCCGGGGCCCCCGTCGTTGGTGATGAGAAGGGACCCGAAATGAAGCAGGGTGATCAACTCCATGATGGTTCGGGTATAACCGGTGAGATCAATGCAATATTGGCTTTGACACTTCGACGAGATGACTTCCGCCAGGGGCGCATCTTCTTTCATTCCGATAATGCCTACAACATATCCTTTTGCAATCAGGTTCATGGCAATTGTGCAATAGTTGTTCAAAGGCCATGCCCGTATGGGAAGCAGGCCGCCTCCCGGATAAAGTAAAACCAGTTCTTTTCCGGTGGTTTCCGGAAAGTCCCTTTTCAACCTGATCTTCAAAAGTTCCTGCTGATCCGCATCCGGATTCAGCGTTGGGATACCAAAAACATCCTCATCCACGTTTCGTTTCACCAAGGGGAAACCATTCCCATTTTCCATAGCGGTCGCCAAAGTCACAAACTGTCGGGATATGTGGCGGTAAGGGTTGTAGAGAACGGGCCGATTGATAAAATCGCCCCTGTAAAGACCCTCCTGGGTGTGAGGATGAAACCCCACGCGCAACCCGGCGCCGCTTAGAAATGCGTAAATGCTGCTGATCCTTGAAAAGAGTTCACAGTCAATAACCCCGTCAATTTTCTCTTTTCGCATCTTGAATACGAACCGGATGCTGTCCTTCAACAACGCCGTCAGCGAATCCCCATGGACTGTCAGAATGTTGCTTGATGGAACAATATTCAGGGTTTCCAGACATTCCCTGTTCTTTTTAAACACCAGCACAAAAATTTTCGCACCGGGGTGATGCTTTTTTAAATAAGTAAACATGGGGTGGGCCAGCACAAGGCTCCCCATTTCGGAGAGGAGGATAACCAGAATTTTTGACGATGACGGCGTGATCCCTTCCTTGTCCTTCTTTCGAGGAAACAGGGAAAGCAGACGGCAAAGTACTTTGCCTACAACCCTGTCTATTTTTCGCTGAAACTCGATTTTCATAATTTTACCAGGCAATTTTTCGTTCAGCCCTACTCATTTTGAAAAAATATCCATGTGGGAGCGACTTTCCAGCTGCGCAAAATCGTGGCAGAATACCGGATGGGATGAGATGACGAGAATTTGCTTTTTGAGAGGAAATCATAGAAAAAATAAAGTTGTAGGTCAAGGAAAAAGGAACCACAATATCTTGGGAACCTACTTAATGTAAATTTTGTAAAATTCGTATTCAACCAACGATAATTTCTCCTTTATGGCCAATTCAATCATATTGACCATGTCTTTACCAACATATTTATTAAGAACTATTTTACCGATATCGTGAAGAAGGGCGGACGTAAATAAAATGGAATCCTCTTTAAGGTTGATTTTTTCAATCAAAAGTTTTGAAATAATAGCCGTAGCAACACTGTGTCGCCATAATTCACCCGCACCAAAGCCATAACCTTCTTGCGCATTAGAATAATCAGACAGCTCATTGGCGCTCGCAAGCGCTATCATTTGGATGTTTCTAAGACCCAGTTTAACGACGGCTTGATCAATGGTAAAAGTTTTTGCACTCAAACCATGATAGCTGGAGTTGCAAAGCCTCAAACAATTGAAGGTGATCGCTTCATCGTATTTTATTACATCAATAATATCTTTAAAGTCTACGTCATCATCCCTTGAAAGCTCCAGGATTTTTCTCGCGATCTCCGGGAAGGGAGGTAATTTATCAATGGATTCCAAAATTGGTTTTAAAAGGTCAGGTTCGAACATTCAGTTTTTCACCTCCGATTCAAGGCGTGATGATAGGTGCATCGTTGGCTATGTGCCCGTTAATACATTGCAAAAACGAAATGGCTGTCCTTATCCACAAAGATGGGATCAGGCAACCGGTCTGTGTAATCCTTGAAGTGATCCTTGATCAGAACCAGAATCACCGGACGTTTTCCCGCATTTTCGCGTATCAAGTCCTTTAACGTGTGAATATTTAGAAATTGTCCCGGTTTGTTAAGATCATGCTTCAACCCATAAATAAATTCACCCGCTTTTTCCAGAACTTTCACGTCGTCTCGCTTAAAAAACCAGCAGACCGCGCGAAGCACATTGTCATTGGACACCAGTATAGCATCGGAGGTTACCCTGGATAGATTGCGCTCGAGAAGTTTCCCCGGCGTTCTGCGATCCATGGCGCTGTTGGGAACGGCAAAATTCGCAATGAAAAAAAACGTCAGGACCGCTGCACAGTAAAAAATCATTTTTTTCCGGTAGTCTTTCATCCTGGAGGACCATATCACCAGAAAAGCCCATAAAAAGGCCCCCAGAGAACCCAGCAGCCATTTGCCCCCTTCGTCAGTATCATAAATCCTGATCGTCTCACAAGCGCCCCAGTTCATTTGCACTAGGCCTGAGAGCAGTAAAAACAGACCCCCAAGACCGCACAGGATAGCCAGCACCCAGGCGGCAACCGAAAAAGCCCGGCTTTTTCCGGCCTTAAAGTATGCGGCAAGACCGATGGCAAAAACAATTGCCAAGGGGGGGAAACACGGCAGGATATATGGGATAAGCTTGCCGCTGCAAACGGAGAAGAAAAGGAAAGGGAAAAGGAACCAGCATATGGCAAACCGTATAAGCGGTTTTTTCATTTCGAATTTGAGAACCGTTGGGACAGCAGCCGGACTCTGAGCCACCCATGGCAGCGCGCCACCCACCAGAATGGGCAGAAAATACCAGAGAGGCTTTGGATGCTGTCCGCGGACTGGATCCAAAAATCTTGCCACATGCTCCGTCCAGAAAAAATAGTTCCAGAAATCCCCTTCACGAAAATGAATCATCAGGGACCAGGGCAAAACAACCCCAACCGCCGTTATCAATGGAATCCACGGTATCCTGAGCAGATCTTTGAAACGGCCCTCCCAGAGCAGGAACGGCACGATCGCCAGCATCGGCACGGCGAAGGCCAGGAATCCCTTCGTGAGAAAAGCCAGCCCGCAGAAAACGCCCATGAGGACAAGGAAAAGCGCCTTCCGCCGCATATTTTCCGCCATGTGCGCAAAGAAAAAGCAGACCAGCGCTCCGGTCAGGAGCATGGAAAGCAGGCTGTCCAAAAGATTGATGTTTCCTATAGCCAGCACGAGAGGACAGGTCAAAAAGATGGCCGGGGCCAGGACGGCGGCCGGCCCCTCGTTTGAGAACCGTCGTACCAGCAGGAAAATCATGAGGGCGGAAATAATTACGGATAACGCCGATGGTATCCGCAGGGCAAAGGCATTTTCGCCGAACGTGAGGATGGAAACGGCATTCGCCCAATATCCAAAAGGCGGTTTTTCAAAATATTTCAATCCGTTCAGGCGGGGAACAACCCAGTCTCCCGAAGTCAGCATTTCTCTCGGTATCTCCCCGTACCGGCTTTCGTCCGGAATGGTCAGCGATCGGAAACCAAGGGGAAGGATATAGACAAATACAAAGAGAACAAAAAATGCAATGGAAACTTTTTTCATGAATTGACTCTATCAGATTTTCAGAATAAAAAGAGGCCGCTCCTAATTGAGTTGTTCCCGCAATTCAAAAAGGAGCGAACAAGTGAGCGGATTTCAAAAGTTATCACATGTTTTATGGTATTGCCAGTGCCATATGGTTTTTGTCCCTAAGTATCGGAACTATTAAGTTGATACGGCTAAAAAAACGTTCAATATGTTCGTCAACTTTACCCCTTTGATGGCTTTTATTTGATTGATACATGGATATCACATGAGTATTTTAGTAGCTTAGATTTCGTGAAAATCGGCCTTGACATGAGGACCGCTTTAGCATAGATTTTTTTTGAGTGCCATGGGTCAACTTTAACACTGACAAACAAACCAAGTGCGGGATAAAACCCCACAAAGGTTAAAATTAAAAATGAAAGTTGGATGGCACTTAATCTACAGGCTTCTCGGGTGTGCGTGGATATTTTCTTTGCAACCTTGAAAATAAAGATGATGGGCTGCAGCAAGAAAACAACGGCATTTCAGGAAGCCACCAAATCATTACGGCAGAAAATGTCAGGAGACCGACTTGATTCTGAAGCAAGGTGCAAAAAAGCCTTGACATATGGGATCAATCTGCTATCTTTCTGCGTTTAATTCAAACTATTTGTCGCGAGTAGAAAAGCGACGTCAAAAATGTTATTTTATTCAACAAACCACTTCAAGGAGGATCAGCTTGGCGAACCATAAATCTGCCCTTAAAAGGGCGAAACAAAATGAAGTTCAAAGAATTCGAAACAAAGGGCACAAAACCAGGGTGAAAAAGGCTGTCAAAGAGGTCAGAACCGCCCTCACTGAAAATGCACCGGCCCAAGCCAAAGAGACGCTTGTCAAGGCTATTTCCCTTATTCAGAAA
>JAGHDR010000232.1 GCA_021159825.1 Deltaproteobacteria bacterium
ATTTCACATTAAAACAAGTAGTTATGGCATTATATCAGCCATTTTTTAACCACCAACTTGGAATCCATCATGGGCCAAAAAAATATACCAGGGGAGATGCCGGGGTGGGAAATGGTCGTGCTATGTGTGAGGCATAAGGTATCCATCTAATATAGGGGTCCCTTACTCCGCCTTCCTTTTTCTCCCGCACCCATGCTACCCTACCCCTCGCCCCACCTCTCTATCTTATCACCTGGGCCTGTCCCTGCTGCGTGGCGGTGGGGGGCTTGACCCCTACCATGTGGGCATGGACAGCCGGGCAGACAGCCTTGATTCTCAGGTTGAATCCGGCAATCGATAGATTAACCAGGTGATGCTCAGGACCAGGGTTCACTAGAGGCATGAGGCTGAACGTTCGCATGGTCGCCTATGCCTTGGCATGGGCTGAATCAGGGCGGCTGCGCTGGTCACAGGCGCTATGATAAGGCAGGCTTACAGTATTCAACGGATACAGAGAAAACCGTCATGCCCTGCCCTTCGCAATCCAAGGGCAATATTTATTTCGTTTTTTTCGCAGGGAATTAAATTGAGAACAGACATAGACCCCATGATAATAAGCCAGATGAAAGTAAAAAAATATGACTGCAATCCATTTTGGGTGGGTACATGGTGGGTACAGACGCCTTTACAAGAAAAAAGGACTTACGGCGTTTTGCCATAAGTCCTTTTTTTTGCTGGTGGAGCTGAGGGGGATCGAACCCCTGACCTCATGACTGCCAGTCATGCGCTCTCCCATCTGAGCTACAGCCCCTCAAAACTCGTCTTTCATAACAGAAAGTGCTTACTCGTGTCAATATGATATTGACAATCTTTTCACAATTTTTGTATAATCGTAGATTATATATTTTGGATATATGGGGAACCGTGTCAAGTCCTCCCCAGCATATCAATCATTTGCCGGAGTGGTGAAACTGGTAGACGCGCTGGACTCAAAATCCAGTGGACCTTGCGTCCGTGTCGGTTCGATTCCGACCTCCGGCACCAGAGAAAACACCCCCCCAACGCGCCATGAATACCCTCTGTAAGGCTTCCGGCTCAACCCGGCCGGAAGCCTTACTATTTTTCTATCCGGACCATTAACCCTTCATATGGCCTTAAGCAATCTTTGGTGCAGGTTATCAAAACCGCCGTTGGACATAATGAGCACGATATCCCCTGCCCTGGTTCCGGACAATAAAGATGCCAGCAAGGAATCCGTGTCCGCAAAACAATGGGCCTCAAGTCCCTTTGTCCTAAGATCGGAAACCAGCTGCCCGACTGAAAAACGCTCCGTCACAGGAATTTTCTCCATCATGGGGGGTTCACGAATCATCATAACATCCCCATCATCAAACGAACCGGCGTATTGCGCCTGAAAAATATTCCGTCGGCTGGAGTTGCTTCTGGGTTCAAATACGACAACCAGACGCCGATGGGGATATTTCTGTTTCACGGCCTGAACGGTTTCTTTTACGGCTGTGGGGTGATGGGCAAAATCATCCATTACCATAATGCCTTTTTTCTCACCAAGTATCTCCTGGCGCCGCTTGACGCCTTTAAACGTTTTCAGCGCCCTGAACAGAGCATCCTGTGGCACACCCAGAACGTGCGCCAAAACTACTGCGGACAGTAAATTTGAGATATTATGGCGGCCAAAAAGCGGCGTTTCAAAGGTTGTTTGTGCCTGCCCGCCCTGGACCACCTCAACTGCGGTAGATGCTTTCGAATCGACCATATCCGCGATCTGCCACTGATTGCCCTTGCCGAAACCGTAGGTTTCAACCCGACATGCCGCCCGCTTGATTTCACGACAAATGGTTTCATCATCGCCATTGGCAATCAAGCATCCATCGGTGGGCATTAAATCGATGAGCCTTCGAAAACTATTGACCACATGGTCCAGATCCCGATAAATATCCGCATGATCAAATTCGATACTGGTCAGAATGACAAACAGCGGGTTATAGTGTAGAAACTTTGGTCCCTTGTCAAAAAAAGCGGAATCATATTCATCCCCTTCAATGACAAAATAACGCCCTTGACCCAACTTGAAATTCGTTTCAAAATTGCGGGGTATGCCGCCAATCATAAAACCCGGATCCATCCCGGCCGTCTCCAGTATCCAAGCAATCAATGAAGAAGTCGTCGTTTTGCCGTGGGTACCGCTGATGACAATGGATTGTTTATCCCCAATGGCAAACTGCCTGATGGCCTGAGGAAATGAAAGATACGGCAACCTGAGGCGCGAAAGTTCAGCCGCCTCGGGATTCACCCGGGTGATCACATTTCCCACAATAACCATATCAGGTTCCGGTGACAGGTTCCCGGGTCCATAGCCGTCAAACACGGGGATTCCGAGGGATTCAAGAAGCAAGCTCATGGGAGGGTAAACATTCGCATCTGAACCGGTAACCCCATATCCCTGCTCCTTGAGCATTCCCGCAAGTGATGCCATGCCTGTTCCACAAATACCCATCAAATGAATATGTGACGGTTTTTCGGGACGTCCGTTCAACTCAGGCCTCAACCCGGGGTCCTCGGACATTTTTTCCGATTGGAAAGACATCAAAAAACTCCTCCCAGCAATCATACCGTTTGAAAAATTCAGACATCAGACCTCGTTACATCAAAAATTATCCATGTCCAAAATACCCTGGGAATACAGTTGTTTCAGACAAAAAAACACGCTCTCAGATAAAAATTGGACACCCTCGATTTCCGGGCAGCTAGCAATATCAG
>JAGHDR010000262.1 GCA_021159825.1 Deltaproteobacteria bacterium
ATGCCTTTCCAGGAAAGGAAGATCATGGCAATGGCCACCAGGGCCGGATTCAGCGGGTTGCACCCGATGCCGCCAAAGATCTGCTTCCCGATCACGATGGCCAGGAATGTGCCGATCAATACCACCCACCAGGGGGTGGCGGCGGGCAGGAGCATGGCGAACATAAGCCCAATGACGGCGGCATTGCCGTCGCCGATGCTGACAGGCCGCCTCATGATCAGATTCATGATGAGTTCCCAGATCATGGCGCAGGATATGGAAAAAGTGACCACACCCAGGGCCGGCATCCCGTACTGATAGATACCCAGAATCACGGCGGGAAGGGCGGCCAGCATGATATTGTAGCTTTTTACGGCAATGCTGCTTCCATTGTGCCAGTAAGGGGCATGTGAGCTGACAAACAGCTTGCGATTATCCATTAACGTTTTCCTCCGCTTCTTCCATCAGCGACAGTTCATATTTCCCCAGCATGATATAGTGAAAAACAGGGATTTTCGCTTCGCATACATAACTGCAGAGCCCGCATTCAATACAGGAAAGAAGGTCGTACTCTTTTGCGGCTTCTTCATACTGGCTGTTTTCAAGGAGGCGCACCAGCATATTGACGGGAATGCGGACCGGGCATGCCCTGATGCATTCCCCGCAATTTACGCATGGGTCATCGGCATTGAGGGCGAGCTGGTCTTTGCCCTGTACCATGATGGCATCGGTATCCTGCAAAACGGGCATGTCTTCCGTATAAATGCTTCTTCCTGTCATGGGGCCGCCGATCACAAGCCTGTCGCCTTGCTCCAGGGGAATTTCAAGAGCGCTCAAAACAGCCTTGATGGGGGTTCCTATACGAACCCGGATCATCTGGGTGTTTTCATTTTTTCCGATAACGGTAACCAGCTTGGTGACGGGCGGTTTCCCGTCCGTAATGACGGATTTCAGTGCCGCCACCCCTTCAGCGTTAATGAACCCCACCCCCAGGGATGAACAGTCCATGCCGGCCGGCACGACCTGATTTAAAACATTCTTCATGATCATTTCAGGCAGGCTGTTGGGGTAAGACGGGGTGATGGTTTCGACTTGGGCGCCTGATTTTGCTGCTTCCTCACTGAGATCGGGCGGCACGACCAGGATAACTTTCGGATTTCCGGTTATTTTTTTCAGATAGTCTATGCCTTCTTTGAGATCGTCCGCTTGGGATTTTACGACCATCTGCTGGGTCGTTACCAGAAGGTCCTTGTCCATTCCATTGACCACGATGGTCTTTAACGGCGTTTCGGGATGAGCCAACGCGTCTATATTTGAGATCCCTGGAAGCCCGTTAAGGTAAAGACCCGCTTTTTCCAGCTCGGGCGTTTGGACCGCTGGAGAAAAGGCATCGTCCCACTGGTCCGTTTCGGAGACGTCAATGCCCACCGAAAGAAACGTTTTTCCCAGGTAACCCGTCTTTTTTGAAATATCTGTAATGGCTCCCGTTACCGTTGAAGTGAACGTCGTCTTTGAAAAGGGTGAAACTTTCAGATTTTGTCCGGTTTTGATTTCATCGCCTACCTGGAATGAAACGTCATTGACGGTGGGATGAGGCGCTTCCACAAATAAAACGGCCCGCCCCGGAAGGGGGATGTCTTTCACCTCACCCTGCCCAAGTCCTTCAACGCCGGCATAATCCAACCTGGGTTTTCCAAAACCGAGAAACGGCTTTTTTATCATATTTTCCTCCCGCCCATGAAGAAAACTTCCGATCTGTCCATGGGTAACAGATACTTAAAAAAAGAAGGCTACATCGCGTGACACTCAGCGCAATTCACCGGTCCGCTGCCACCTTCCTCATGGCAGCCTTTGCATTGAGAGTGCAGAGCGTCCACCAGTTTGGGTGCATCTTCCCCTTCCGCGTCATGACATTCACTGCACGCGGCAGGGGTATCGCCTTCGTTTTCGAGGTTGTGATGGCAATCCGCACATTCAATGCCGTAGCCATCTTCGGAAAGATGCTCCGTATGATCAAAGAGCACGTTGCCACCCGTATTCTTGAGCATGATCCTGATGGGATTTTCCGGGGCTTTTTTTGCGAATGCCACGTAACAAACCACGCCGATTAACAGAAAAGCCGCTGCCAGGCAGTAGGCGACGGTTCGAAGAGCCTTGTTATCCATGATGATTTTCCTTAAGTTCCCAACATTGCAGTGTGATTTCGAGCATGGGATATTTAAAAAAAACTTACCCATGAAATTCAATCACCTTTTACTTAAAAGGGATTCCTTTTGTCAAGGGTGTTTTGCCTTCTTTTCATGGAAAAGCAAAAGGCTATCCGCTTGACAGTAATCATTACGTTTGTTAGAAGAAACTAAAATGGGTCAAAGTTTACGGCCTTTTCAACCAGATTCTTTCCTGTCATGTTTCAACTACTTGTTTTCTATTGAATTATGAAGTGCCCATTGACCGTCATCCTATGTATAACATCGCTTCTATAGATTTGGGCAGTCATACGGCAAGACTGCTCATTGCACGGGTGGGAGACGATGGTGGGTATTTCAAGCCGTTGGTGCGTAACAGGTCCTATCTATATTTGGCAGGGGACTTTGATCCGGTCTTGAAACGGATATCAAAGGAAGCATCAGCGCGCGCGGTAAGGGTTCTCAAGGACTTCTCACGGACCATTGAGGATTGGCAGGTCAAACGGGTTGTCGCTGTAGCTACGGGCGTTGTCAGGAAAGCCGCAAACAGAAATGAGTTTTTAAAGGAAATTTTCGAGGAAAGCGGCCTTCGTGTTTCGGTCATATCCGGCGAAAAGGAAGCGCGATTGACGGGTAAAGGCGCCCTTGGGGCTCTTGGTATCAAAGAACCCCCTTTCTTTGTTTTTGACCTGGGTGGGGGAAGTACGGAGTTTCTCCTTTCTTTATTTCCTGAGCACGAGAAAGAGGGTAGGGTGGTAGACTCCGTTTCACTGGGCGCCATGATGCTGACAAATGCTTTTCTGCTCTCAGATCCACCCGCAGAAGAGGAGATGAAGGCCCTCGTGGCGCATATTGACCAGACTTTAGACCGGAAGTGTCCACTTTTTCCGGCAAACGGACCGGTGATCGGAACCGGTGGCACCGTTGTGGCGCTTTGTGCTATGCACAATGGCATTTCGCCCAATGCCGTTGTCCCTGAAAAAATCAATGGTCTTGTTTTGACGCTTTCTCAGGTTGAATCCTGCCTGGAAAAAATGTGTCGCTTGACGACAGTTGAGAGAATTGAACGTCTGGGGCTGGATTCGGGCCGTGCCCAGGTCCTGGTGGCCGGTGCTGCGGTTGTTGCGCGGTTGTTGCGGCATTTGAAAGTCAGTGAGCTGTTGGTTAGTATGAGCGATCTTCTGGAGGGGGCTTTGATGGATTTTCTTGAAGGAGAACAACATGGATAAAAAAAATATTAAATTTGGTTATACGTTTGATGATCTCATCCTGATTCCGGATCAATCGGCTGTGTTGCCAACCGAAGTTAATGTGCAGACCCGGTTGTCCCGCCATGTTCAGCTCAATATCCCCATTGTTGCTGCAGCTATGGACACGGTAACGGAGGCTGAAACCGCCATTACCATGGCCAGGCAGGGCGGGATAGGGTTTATCCATAAGAACATGAGCATCGAACGACAGGCCCTGGAAGTAGAAAAGGTCAAAAAGTCCGAAAGCGGCATGATCGTTGATCCCATCACCATTGAGCCCGAGCGGAAAATTCATGAGGTTCTTGAAATCATGAATCGATACAAAATTTCGGGTGTGCCGGTGGTGAAGGGTGAAAGCCTTGTGGGCATTATCACCAACCGGGACCTAAGATTTGAAACCAATCTGGACCACACCGTGGGATCGGTGATGACCAAGGAAAATCTTGCCACGGCAAAGGCGGGTATTACTCTGGAAGATTCAAAGGCGATTCTGCATAAGCGGCGCATTGAGAAACTCCTGGTGGTGGATGACAACGGCAAGCTGGTGGGTCTCATTACCATTAAGGATATCGAAAAGATCAAGAAGTACCCGGATGCTTGCAAGGATGACTTGGGCCGTTTGCGTGTCGGCGCCGCAGTGGGGGTGGGAGAGGATACCCTGCCCAGAATTGAAAGCTTGATGGGAGCCTCCGTGGATGTGGTTGTGGTGGATACGTCCCATGGACATTCCGAGATGGTGATCGAGTCGGTTTCTCTTGTGAGAAAGACTTTTCCGGACCTGGAAATCATTGCCGGCAACGTGGCTACCGCTTCAGCCACAAAAGCCCTTATCGATGTCGGAGTGGATGGGGTCAAGGTGGGTGTGGGGCCGGGTTCCATCTGTACCACCCGGGTGGTGGCGGGAATTGGTGTTCCGCAGATGACGGCCATTATGGATTGTTCGGAAGAAGCGCGCAAACACGGCATCCCCATTATTGCGGACGGGGGAGTCAAGTTTTCCGGTGATATCACAAAAGCCCTGGCGGGGGGCGCCGGTTCAGTGATGATCGGGAGCCTTTTTGCAGGCACCGAGGAAAGCCCGGGTGAGACCATCCTGTTTCAAGGTAGAACCTACAAGGTCTACAGAGGCATGGGATCCCTGGAGGCCATGAAGGAAGGGAGCCGGGACCGGTACTTTCAGGAAGAGGTGAAGCTGGACAAAAAGCTGGTGCCGGAGGGCATTGTGGGCCGTGTGCCCTACAGGGGCGCCCTGGCCGATACGGTTTATCAATTGGTGGGAGGATTAAGGTCCGGCATGGGGTATCTGGGATGCCGCAATATGGCGGAGTTGCAGACCAATCCGGAGTTCATACAGATTACACCCGCCGGTCTTCAGGAAAGCCATGTCCACGATGTGATTATCACGAAAGAGGCACCCAATTATCGGATAGAATAGCCGGCGGTCGGAGGACAGCGGACGGAAAATGGA
Organism: Deltaproteobacteria bacterium; assembly: GCA_021159825.1. Taxonomy (GTDB): domain Bacteria; phylum Desulfobacterota; class DSM-4660; order Desulfatiglandales; family Desulfatiglandaceae; genus NaphS2. The sequence goes on from JAGHDR010000262.1 coordinate 4,884, forward strand.
ACATGTAGTCGTGCAGGCCCCTGTGCCTGCCCGACAGAAATCAGCGGAAGGTAACACACGATGAATGTCGATCTTTTTACGCAAAAAATTCTAATTCTGGACTTTGGTTCACAATATACGCAGCTTATCGCCAGGAGGGTGCGAGAGGCCAAGGTCTATTGTGAAATTCACCCCTTTAATATGGCTTTGGAAGCGATTAAGGCCTTTTCTCCCAAAGGCATTATCCTGTCCGGGGGGCCCGCCAGCATTTACGACACGGATGCGCCCTTTGCGGATGACGGTATTTTTGATCTCAGCGTGCCTGTATTGGGCATCTGTTACGGCATGCAGTTCCTGACCCATTTGCGGGGCGGCGTGGTGGCCCAGTCGGGGAATCGTGAATACGGAAGTGCCACCATGACCATCCGGGATAATCGGGATCTGTTTCGTGGATTTGAGAAGAATGACGAGTGGACGGTATGGATGAGCCATGGGGATCGTATTGATCGGATGCCGGAAGGGTTTGAGGTCCTTGCCGGCAGCAAGAACAGCCCGGTGGCTGCCATGG
>JAGHDR010000081.1 GCA_021159825.1 Deltaproteobacteria bacterium
GCATCAACAACGTTAAGACACCTGCCAGAATACCTTGAATGATGCCTTCCAGCAGGAAGGGCACCTTAATAAACCAATCCGTAGCCCCCACCAGCTTGAGGATTTCAATTTCAGTTTTTCGATAAAAGATAGTTAATTTAATGGTGTTTGTCATAATAAAAATAATACAAAGACATAAAAGTCCCCCCACGACGAAAAAGATGGACTCCACCATATCCATAATCTCTCTGAAATTATTCAACCATTCTTCGCTGCATTGAACATCCGCCACACCCTCCAGCTTTGCCAAAGCTATTTTTATGCCCTCAGGGTCTAGATCATGCTTTTTGGTGCGGTCAAAAAAAACTTCATAGGAAGCCGGCAGTGGATTGCCCGACAATCGGTCCAAAAGAGCGGCACCGCCGCCAAGGGTCTCTTTGAGATCGGCTATTGCATCTTTTTTGGATATATACACAAGGTTTTTTTTACCCGGCAGCTGCCGCAGAAAAGAATCAACCTTATCTCTTTTATAAGCGCTGATATCATCTTTCAAATAGACTGAAAAAGAGAGGCTGTTTCCCCAACCGTGGATCCAGTTGGCCACATTTGCAAAGAAGAGCATGAATATACCGAAAATCAAAAGGGACGACGTCATGGTCCCCAAACCCAGAGCATGTACGGTTAGATTGTCCCTGATATTTCGCAGGGCTTGTTTGAAGAAATAGGTCCTGAATCTTATGCGCATGTATCCCCGGAAAGTCTGCCCTGTTGCAAAAGAATCGTCCGATAGGGCACGTCCTCAAGCAAATCCCGACTGTGAGTGGCAATCACCACCGTGGTACCCTTTTGATGGATGCTCCTGAAAAGAGCCATGATTTCCCTGGTCAGGTCCGGATCGAGGTTTCCTGTGGGTTCATCCGCCAGGAGAATCACAGGGCCTTTCACAATGGCCCGCGCAATGGCAACCCGTTGCTGTTCCCCGCCGGAAAGCGACAGGGGATAAACCTTCTCCTTATCCTCAAGCCCCACCAGTTCAAGGGTTTGACGGGTCCTTTTTCTGATCCATCGAGCGGGCCCGCCGGTTACCTCCAAGGCAATGGCCACGTTTTCAAATACAGTTCTTCGGGGCAAAAGCTTGAAATCCTGAAAAACAAACCCGATTTTCCGACGCAGCAGATCCATTTTTGGCCGGCTGATGCGGACCAAATTGATTGAATTAATCAGGATATAGCCTCGTTCCGGTTTCTCAGCGCCAAAAAGAAGCCTCAGAAGGGTCGTTTTTCCTGCACCGCTGGGTCCCGTAACAAAAACAAATTCCCCTTTTTCAATCCTGAGATTGATATCGTCCAGAGCGATATGGGAGCCATATTTCTTGGACAGGTGAAATAGCTGTATCATTAGTATGTGCCCATCGCCCTCAAAAGCCTTGCCCGGGCCAGATGGTAGTCAAAAAGCGCCCTGAAATGGTTGACCCTTGCCCGCGTCAGGTATCGCTGAGCATCCAGAACTTCGGTGGAAGTGCTGACCTGGGCTTCGTAACGCTCCTGGCTTACCCTCAGATTCTCTTCTCCCTGGTCCACCGCCTTTTTTGTAATGGGGATGTTTTCTTCAGCAGTTTTAAGGTCTAAAACGGCGTCCTTTATTTGGAGTTGTATCTGCTCTTCCAACTCCATCTTGGTCTTGAGGACTTCATTTTTTACGCTTTGTTGCTGCTTCACCGAATAATATGTTTTGCCCCATTCCCAAAAAGTCCATTCCAAACCGACGGTGGCTTCCCAGTTGCCGGCCTGATGAAATTCTCCACCTGACACCGTCGGCGTATCCCCTTGCTTTATGTAATCCCACGCAAGCACCACTTCGGGATAGTATTTGCTCCTGTTTAACCTGATCTGCTGATCGATCTGAAGGAGATGCACATCCATCAGCTTCATCTCCGGCCGGTTCTTAAATGCAATCTCCACATACTGCTGAAAATCACCTTTTTCAGGATTATGCACCTTGATTTCTTCAACTGCCACTTCCGCATTTACCGGCCGTGATAGAACCGCATTAAAATTGGACCGCGCCAACCTGGCCTGATTCCTGGCAGACGTCAAATCATGTTTGGAATTGCCGGCGTTGACTTCCGATTCCAGCAGATCATTAATAGGGATCATCCCCACCTTGTAGAAATTGCGGGCCACTTCCGCGTGGCCCTCCAGGGCTTCCGCCGCCTTTTCGGTAGTCTCTACCGCCATGTCCGCCGTCAGGATATTGAAATAGGCCGCCTTGGCCTCCAGGGCCAAGTTCAGTTCCTGGGTCCGGACCTCCAGTTGGGATTGATCAATGCCCAACTCTGAAAGCCGATAGGCACTTAAAATGGCAAATCCGGTAAAAATGGGTTGGGTAACCGTTCCTTTCCATTGATAATTATTCTGAGTCCCTATTTCAATGGGTCCCCCCAGACCCGTAAAAAAGACTTCTTGCTCCATTCCATATCGTTTGTAACCATAAGAGGTGCTTAATTTGGGCAGAAAATCCGCTCGCGCCTGGTTCTTCACATACTCCGCCTGATTGATCTGTTCCTTTTTGGCTTTCAGTTTCCAGTTGTTGGTCAGGGCCTCTTTGACACATTGTTCCAGCGTATAGACCTTTTTTTCTCTGACCGAGGCCCCACTTGGAAGGTAAAGAAAAAACAGCAAACAACTGACGCAAGCCATCACAAACCAGCCTGTGCATCTCATTTCACGCTCCTCCAAAACAATCCAAAAGATTAATTTGATGCTTAAGTACGGGTATTCATTAAAACAAGGCCTTAAATATGTCAATCGGAATTCAGCCAATGATATCATGTCACGATTGAAACCATGAACAAAATCTCTATCTCCCCCTGACGCCCAACAAACCCTTGACATCGGCGGCTGCAAAATGATCTGTTGAAACCCATTCAGAAAACACAGGGCCAATATCCGCTACTCACTGGACAAAACTGCACAGGGAGGTCCCCATGATCCACCTTTTGAGCACCCGATTCAAGTTCCGAACGCTTCTGATTTTCCTGTTCCTGCCGGCAACCATTAACCCCATCTTAAAGCAATTCGGCCAATTTGGACTGAATTTCCTGGACGTACTGTTCACCATCGCTCTCTTAACAGCCCTTTACTCCATCAGCGGCAACCGCAAAATCCTGGTCTCCGGCATCCTGCTGGTGACGCCTATCTTTTTTCTGGGCTGGACCGATTTTGCAAAAAATGAATTCTACCTGGACCTGGTGATATATGCGTTTGGCATGGCTTTTTTCGGCTTTGTGGCAGTATCAATCCTTATTCACATCGTTGCCGAGGAAAACGTTACCATGGACCTCATTTACGGGTCCGCTTGCGTCTATTTCTTAATTGGGCTTATGTGGTCCATCGGCTATGGACTTAACGCCCTTCGGGCGGACTTAAAAGATGAACATCGAACATCGAACGTCCAACATCGAATTTTGAATTAAGGTATTCTGCCTGATTATAACGGATTTGGGGGAGCCAATATAACTACCTGAACTTATAGTACATATTTTCAAGGCCGCTCAATAGCTCGATTGGGCCTGATAATTTGCGGCTTCTTCTTCAACTTGTTGATTTTGCATATTTTCTATAGTCAGGGAGGTAATAGTTCGCATTCCATTCAAGAGAAAAAAGAGAACTCCTCCCCCA
>JAGHDR010000021.1 GCA_021159825.1 Deltaproteobacteria bacterium
CCTCAGTCCTTTCAAGGGAGGGCAGACAAAACACATCGCACGTGGCGAAAAGGGCCTGGAGCATCACATTGGAAAGACCGCCCCTGAGCAACACCCGACGCTTAAAGCCTTTCCGGCGAATCGCTCTCTGCAACTGGGTCCTGAGATTTCCATCCCCCACAACCTGAACCGCCACCCCATGCGTTCGCCCGGCTGCCCGGATGAGGACATCAAATCCCTTGTAATAAGTGAGGCGGCCTACGGCAAGCACCCTCAAACAACCCGGGTGCCAGCTTCCCTCCGCCTGCTGAAGTGCATCCGCCTCGGGCCACGGAAGACGCTCAGGATCCACGGCCAGAGGAACAACGGCGCATTTTGAAGTCCACGGTTTCAAAGGGATGCTATGGTTCAGATAGGGCTTTGAAGCGACCAGAATCTTTCTCGCCCGCTTCAGCATGCGTTGCTCTAAAGGTCGATAACATCGATATGCCGGCTGCAGACGACGATCAATCTCGGAAGGCACTACATCGGATTGCCACTGAATTACCCATGGAATAGAGCGGGCTTCTGAAACAGCCAGATTCCAGAACGCTGAAGGGTTGGGAAAATGCAAATGAAGGAGTTGCGGGCGAAAGGATCGAATAACTTTTTTCAGGACCAGCGGAAAAGAGAGACTGATGGGCGCATACAGGATCTGACCCGGGGATGAGGCCCGAAAAATCGGGACCCCTTCAATCTCCTCCATCAAAGATGACCTGCCGGGAAGGTGGTGGTGAACCAGGCCGGCAGCATCTAAACCTTCCTTTTTAGATGCCTTCAGAAGGTCCCTTAAAAAAACCTCCATGCCGCCGGCGTAAGGCGGATAGTACTTTCCGATGTGAAGGACTCGCACGTCTAAGAACCCGAAAATTATTGCAGGCTTTTATCAAGGCGTTTGGAGAGCAATCCCACCTGATGTTTCATACTGCGATCCGTTTTCATCTTCTTCTCCACCAGTTCAGTGGCATATACCACGGTGGAATGGCTGCGGTTGATGGTTCTGCCAATGGACTCCAGAGTCTCATCAGAACATTTTCGACAAAGGTATGCATAGATGTTTCGGGGATAAGTGTACACTTTTTTTCGAGATTTGGAACTGAGCATCTCGAGATCTACTTTGTAATACTCACAGACCAGTTTCATTATTTTTCCGGTGGTAATAGAAATCTCTCCTGATACCAGTGAACTCACCACCTCCCGGGACAGATCCATGTTGATTTTTGCCCCCACCAGTTCAGACCTTGCTTTGAGGCACTTCAGTGCGCTTTCCATCTGCCGAACGTCACGTTTGAGCCGGTCCGCAAGATAATGAACCACATCCTTTGAAAGAGAAACGTTGTACGCCTTTGCTTTTTCTTCCAGTATCTTCATGCGGGTGTTATAGTCCGGTCCTCCGATGGTGGTTACCAGACCGGAAGTCAGGCGCGAAGAAAGCTCCTTGGACATCTGTGGAATATCCTTTGGCGGTAAAGAACTGGTGAAAATGATTTTCTTGTGATCCTGGGTCAAAGCATCCAGCGTGTAACCCAATTCCGCCTGTATTTTTTCCTTTCCACCCAGGAAATGGACTTCTTCCAGAAGAAGCACATCACACATTCGACGGTATCTGCTTTTAAATGCCTCAATACGACGGTTCCGCAAAGAGGCAATCATTTCGTTTGTGAAGTCCTCTGCAGTCATGTAAAATACCCGGGTTCGCGGGTTTGCGGCCAGGATCGTATGCCCGATGGCTTGAGAAAGGTGGGTCTTTCCCAAACCGGTATTGGAGAGCATCAAAAGCGAATGATAATCGGAAGGATCTCCCAGGGCAATATTCTTTGAGGCGGAATAGGCAAATTCATTGGATTGCCCCACAATGAAACGATCAAAGGTAAACTGGCTGTTCAACAGAAGATTTCCGGGACGCTTTTTTTGGGGCATGCCTGGAAGGGTCAACTGATCCGGGTGGGGCAAAAGGGTTGCGGGGGATGGCGTTCTTTCCCGGTGCTGCACTTTAAGCTGAACATCTACAGGTTTTCCGGCCATGGCGTTAAACTTTTCCCTGATCAGGTTCAGGTAATTTTCTACAACCCAGTCTTTGGAGAATCGATTGGGACAGCCCAAAACAACCGCGCCCTTTTCGGCCTGCAAGTATGCGATGGGTTTTATCCAAAGAGAGAATGTATTGTCCGGAACCCGTGTTTTGATCTGATTTTTGATCTCGCCCCAAGCGGTTTCCATGGTCTACTCCCAGTAAAACGAAAAAAGATGAATGAAAAAATGAAGTGAAACGTCACGGCGAAAATTGAATGCTGGAATACCTACAGCAAAAGCGATGGGGCTGTCAAAGAGGCTTTGGCGCAATCAATATTTAAGGGTACGGTGCTTTTCGACATCGGCTAACCTGTTCCGTTTACAGCAAAATTCAGTACCCTGCTTCTAAGGTGCTGAGAAAGCGGTGCATTTTACATTTAAAAAAGAAATGCAATATCAATCATTTAGATAGCATGCACTATTTGTTATAAAAAATGTCCACAAGTTTTTTCTCCTGTTTAATCTGTTTTCCTTTATTTTCTTACAAATTTCATTTTTTTTATGTGCTTTTTTCGAAAAGCCGCGTTTGCTCAATCTCCATCAGCCTTTCTGCATTTGCTCCCGAAAAAAAGAAATAGAGAAATAAAATTTATGGCTGATTTTCACGCGCTCTTCCGAGCTGGAAATTGCGATTTTACCGAACCGGCTGGTTAAAATAACCTAAAATAAGATCTGGAAAACGTTTCCTCAAACGCGCCGCCATTTTTCGCATCCCGATACCTTTTTCACCGGTAGCGGGCATTTTTTCCAGATAAAAGGCCGGGTCAATACAGAGGTTTTTAAGATGCAGAAAATTTATGCCGGTTTTAGAAATCAATGCCGTTAATGCATCCATTTCTGCCGCCTGATCCGAAATCCCCGGAAAGACCAGATAGTTGATCATGGTATACAGCCCCATTTTCCGTGACAGGGCAATGGCATCCATCACATCAACAAATCCGTAGCCCCTGGGTCGATAGTAGGCCCCATAAAATTCCGGTCTGGCACTGTTCAAGCTGATGCGGATGGAATCCAGTCCGCTTTCTGCGATCTTTCGAATCCGATCGGGAAAGCTGCCGTTGGTATTCAGGTTAATGGTACCTTTTCGGGTCTGCCTTCGAATTTCTTGAATGCTTTCTGCAATCAACGCATATTCCGTAAGGGGTTCCCCTTCACAACCCTGCCCGAAACTCACAATGGCCTCGGGGGCATGGGTTAAATGCGCCACGGCCAGATTAACGATTTCATCTATTGAAGGGGTGAATCTGATCCTTTCATGGGACGCTTCAAAGGAAGCGCCCGGCTGAAGGGAAAGGCACCCCAGGCAGGCGGCATTGCATTTTCGACTGACCGGCAATGGTGCCTCCCATCTTTTCAGGAAGAGATTTTTTGCTGCAAAACAATGGTTTTCCGTTGCGCAGGTCGTCAAATGATTGACCAGGGGACCGGCCGGGTTTTTTTCCATAAAATCCGAAATGGCCGGGACCAGTTCCCGGTCGTCATAATGGCGGGGATCCCACCGCTCATTATACTCCACCTCAAACCCGGCGACCCAGTACTGATCATCCCTGAACCCGATGGCCCCATAGGCCCATAACGGCAGCACAAAGGATTTCTCACGGTAATCCGCCGCGGGAAGATGGGTCCTGACAAATCCCGGTTCAAGAAAAACAGCGACTGCAAAGCAGGTCGTAGGCTTCGCGTCCACATCCATTTCATAAATGGTTGCGGGTTGACCCGTATTGGGGTCAAGGCCCAGAGGGGGACAGGCGGGGATATAAAAAAGCTTACTGAATTCCGGCATGGTTATGAGGTCATCAGGTTCAATGGGGAAGAGGGCTGATCCTGAAAACCCGGCCATTTTAAGATATGGATGCTCATAAATCCGGCCTTCCGGGTCTGCGTAAAGCATTAAGGGCAGGTGTCTCAAATTTCTGGCTGTCATATGGGCGCCTTTTCTGATACCTAACAAGTTGACTCCGATCTATCTGAAGGCTTAAGATAACAGAAATGTATTATTCCGACAAGGATGCTCGCTTTTAAAAAAAAGATGCCGATTCTAAATAAAAACACTCATAAAAAAGGAAAGCAATTCAGGCTCGTCAAGTTTTTCGCCTATGCCAGTTTTGTTGTCTTCATCGTCTTCAGTTTACCCCTCTCCATGGTTATCTCACAACGGGCCAAAGACATTTTAATGAAAAGCCATGAAACCTACGCCTTGCTGCTGGGCGAAAACCTGAACCACCAGGTCTTTCAGAACTTTGTTCTGCCCATCACGCAACAGTTTGGGAAAATGCGATTAAGGGAAAAACAACAGCAGGCGTTAATGGATCGAATCGTTCGAAATACCATCCACAGCTATAAAATCGATCTGGTCAATATGTATGATATCAACCAGGGCGTTATCGCATACAGTACCGATCCCGGCCTTATTGGAAAAAAAGTGCGGGAAAGTCTTGGCTACAAGAAAGCGGTCATGGGACAGAATTCATCCAGGCTCGTATCCGACGGAGACGGTATATGGGGCACCGGCATTCAACGGTTGGGGGGCGAAAAAAAGCTGCGAACCTATATCCCCTTCATGGGTGTCGGGCCTTTTCTGGGGGATACCGGGCATGTTCTGGGCGTCTTTGAATTAATTCAAGACCTCACCGAAGAACATGAATCCCTGGTTCGGTTTCAGTATCTTATTTTCGGATTGTCAATCCTCATCATGGGCATGATTTTCGTGGCGCTTCTTTTCATCGTACACAAAGCGGAAAAAACCATTGCAGAAAGGGCCAGGGAACAACGAGAACTGGAAACCCAGCTAAATCAGGCAGAACGGCTGGCGGCGCTTGGCCGGATGATTGCCGGCGTATCCCATGAAATCAGGAATCCATTAGGCATTATTCGAAGCACCGCCGAGCTGATGGGCAGCATGTCAACCGGCAATGAATCACAGGCCAAGCTCTCAGACCTGATTGTTGAAGAATCCAATCGGCTCAATAGTATTGTTACGGAGTTCCTAGACTTCGCCCGTCCCCAGGAACCTCATCTTCAAGATTGTGACCTGGATGAAATCCTGAACAAAAACATGCAGTTTTTGCAGATGGCGCTTGAAACGAAAAAAATTTCACTGCGGAACAATTTACCCCATCGGCCTTTGCCCCTCAGGGCGGATCCTCAATTGCTCTACCGGTCTTTTCTAAACATTTTCATGAACGCCATTCAGGCCATGGAAAACACCGGAACCCTTACGGTCAGTGTTTCGGAAGAAAATGACCATTACCGAGTGGCCATTGAAGACGACGGGGGCGGCATTCGTGAAAAAGACCTGAAAAAGATCTTCGATCCTTTTTTCAGCACCAAAAACAAGGGGAGCGGCCTGGGTCTTTCCATTGTTCGAAATATCATTGAAGGACACCGGGGCCGCATATGGATCGAGAGCCGGCATAAGGAATCGACTGATCGAGAAACGGGAACCCGGGTTTTTATCCAACTGCCAAAAGGATAATCCGGATTTTTTGTACGGAGCCCAAAAACTATGGAAACCATCCTGATTGTTGATGATGAAAAAAACTATCTGGTTGTGCTGGAAGCGCTTCTGGGTGCTGAAGGCTATGAAATCGTAACGGCCAGGGATGCCAAGATGGCCGTCAGCATCCTTCGTGAAACAGATCTCGATTTGATCATCACGGATATGAAGATGCCCAGCATGAGCGGCATGGAACTTCTTGAGACATGCAAGAAAATCAATCCGGAAATCCCCGTCATCATGATGACCGCCTTCGGCAGCATTGAAATGGCGGTTGAAGCCATGAAAAAACTTGCCTATGATTACATTCAGAAACCATTTGAAAATGATCAGCTCAAGCTGACGGTAAAAAAGGCCATGGAAAACCACCGGCTGGTGAAAGATAATAGATTATTGGCGGAGGCCCTTTCCAATCGGTTCAGATATGGCAATATGGTGGGCAAGAGTAAGCCGATGATGAAAGTCTATGACCTCATCGACAAGGTCTCCGGTTCCAGGGCGTCAGTCCTCATCACCGGGCCATCGGGCACCGGAAAAGAACTCATTGCCAAAGCCATTCACTACCAGGGGCCCAGAAAAGAGAGACCACTCATTTCCATCAACTGCGGAGCCCTGACGGAAACCCTTCTGGCCAGCGAGCTTTTCGGGCACGAAAAGGGTGCGTTTACGGGTGCTGTCGCCATGAAAAAAGGACGATTTGAATTGGCGGACGGGGGCACCCTATTCCTGGATGAAGTGGGGGAAATGCCGCCGGCCCTTCAGGTTAAACTTTTGCGGGTCCTTCAGGAAATGGAGTTTGAACGGGTGGGGGGAACCCGGACCATCAAAGTGGATGTTCGGGTCCTTTCCGCTTCAAACCGGAATATCAAAGAGGATGTGGCCAAAGGCGTATTTCGTGAAGACCTCTACTATCGCCTGAATGTGATCCACATCGACGCGCCGTCACTTCAGGAGCGCACCGACGATATACCGCTGCTCGTAAAACATTTCATTGAGAAATTTCAAGAGGGGGATCACAGAAAGAAAATCGAGCTGCGCCCTGAAGTGTGGAAAGCGCTTTACACACACCCGTGGCCGGGAAACGTCAGAGAGTTGGAGAATGTTATTGAAAGGGCCATGGTGTTGCATACGGGGGGTGTTATCACCGTGGATGATCTGCCTGGAACACTCGTGGATACAAAAACCGAATTCGATGTGGAGCGATTTGTTCCCTCCCATATTTCCCTTCCCAAAGCCATGGAAGAGATAGAGGAAAGGCTTGTTCGAAGAGCCCTGACCCAATCCAATAATGTTCAGACCCACGCAGCTATAAGCTTGGGCATTACCAAAAGCCTGATTCAGCACAAAATGAAAAAGTACAACATCACCCTATAGCGGTAAAAGGTCTTGTACCCAAAAATTCATAATCATTATAAATAGTTATATGAAAATCTTTTTTTAGGCCGATTTCGGGTACAAAAATTTGTACTATTTCGGCTTTCCATTACGAAACTGAAAATGATCGCAACCCGAGTTCATCCCATAAAAAACAATAGGTTAAAGAAAAAAATGGCAACCTTTGGTTTTCTGGCAAGCTAATTGCATTCTGAGAAAGGTCATATAGAGTCTGGAAATTACTCTTTCCTCCTAAGAAACCAACCTCGCTTTGCGGGGTTGGTTTTTTTATGCCCCCCCAAATCTGCAAGCCGGTCTCAATATCCCAGCCGTTTCAAAGCGCGGGTGTCTTTGCTCCAGTTTTTCTCCAGACGTACCGCCAGATCAAGATAAACCCTTGCTTCGAATAGCGATTCCAGCTCAAGCCTGGCGGCAGATCCGATTTTCCGGATCATCCCTCCCCCACGGCCAATGAAGATGCCTTTCTGGGAATCACTTTCAACATGGATTCCGGCCCCGATGGATACCAGATTTTTCTGAGGCACATCCTCAATCTCTAAAATGGTGACGGCACATGAATAGGGCAGTTCCTGGCTGAGGTATTGATAAATTTTCTCCCGAATAATTTCAGATACCATGAAAGCTTCGGATTGATCGGTATTCATATCCGAAGGGAAAAACCTGGGTCCCGGTTTCAAGCGCCGTTTCAATTGGCTCAATAATGCATCCACGCCATGGCCTTTGAGCGCAGAGATGGGAATCATGGCATCAAAGGGAAATTTCTCCCCGTAATCTTCTAAAATGGGGAGAATCCTTTCTTTTTCCACCCTATCGATTTTGTTAATGGCCAGAAACAAAGGTTTTTCAATTGGTTTCAAACCATTGATAATGGATGGAACCGCCGGGTCTTCACGGGCGCCTGCATCAATCATCATCAGAATGATATCCACTTCATGAAAGGCGGCAAAAGCGGCGTCAACCATTGATTTGTGAAGCGCCGTCCGGGTTCGGTGAATCCCCGGGGTATCCATGAACACCATCTGACAATCATCCTGGTGAAGGACACCCAGAATACGGTTTCGGGTGGTTTGCGGCTTGGGGGATACAATGGCAAGTTTCGTCCCCATGATGCGGTTTAACAGGGTTGATTTGCCCACGTTGGGTGGACCGACAATGCCGATAAATCCCGATTTAAAGCTCATATCTTCTCCAAACGAATCTTTCCCATTGGAACCGTGTCATCGGGCACAACGCCCATGACCCTTGCCCCTGTTATTTGTTCAATTTTCCGGACTCCCCGATTTTTGTAGCCCCTTACCAGGGGAATTTCCCGCATGGGTGTGTAAATCCTGATCTGTTCGGCATCTCCAGGAACCGGCAGGTCAGGGACAATGTCCCTGAGATGAATGGCCGAGCGGACCAGGAATCCAAAGGCGGGGTGCCAGGGGCCTGATACGATACGACCCTTTTCCAGAAGCGACGGCGAGCTCATAAGGCCGATTCTGATCACCGGAATCCCATTTCCCTCGAACAAAAGAACACTTTCCACACATAGGTTGACGGCTTCCTCAAGAGAAAAGGGCTGATACGCCCCCGCGCTATACATACGGGCCAGGCCGGTCCCTTTTATCACCAAGGCCGGATACAGCCGCACCATATGGGGTTTAAGGGCCAGCACTTTTTTTGTGGTGGCGGAAAATTCTTCCCTCGAATCACCGGGAAGACCCGGCATCAGCTGGATGCCCACCTGAAAACCGTGGTCTTTCAACATCCGAACCGCTGTGATGGCGTCCTCTGCGCTTTGTCCCCTTTGAGAAAGCGCCAGAACACGGTCATTCATAGACTGGATTCCCAGTTCCACCGTGGAAACACCATATGCCTTCAAAATTCCCAGGCGTTGTTCATCCAGCGAATCGGGGCGCGTTGAAATCCTGATGGACTGTACCATGCCGGAGCGCACATAAGGCGCCACGGCTTTCAGCAGGGATTCCATACGGGCTTTGGAAAGTCCGGTAAATGTCCCGCCATAAAAGGCCAGCTCAGTGTTTCGGCTCGGGTCAAATCCTTTGGCGCGTATCGCCGCATCCAGCGTTTCGCGCACCCGTTGAGGATCTGTTAAATGACGCGGTTGAGCGGTGATCTGTTCCTGATCGCAGAAAAGGCACCGATGGGGACATCCGGCGTGGGAAATAAATATGGGGATAATCAGGGGTCTCAATCTTTTTTCAGGCAAAAAAACGCCTCCTTTGCCGCACGCTGTTCGGCCTCTTTTTTGCTTTTTCCTTTCCCCTCGGCCAGAACGATGCCATTAACGGCCAAAGCAATCCGAAACACCTTATCGTGTGCAGGTCCTGTTTCTTCCGTGAGCCGGTATTTTGGAAGACTTTTGAACGTCTGCTGGGTAAATTCCTGCAGCAGGCTCTTAAAATCCTGAACCAGATCATCTGTTTCCAGTTTTTTCAGAAGGGGGGCAAACAACTTCTCAATAATCTTTTTGGTGACATCAAATCCACCGTCCAGATAAATGGCCCCGATAAGGGCTTCGGTAACATCCGCAAGAATAGACGGCTTCTGCCTGCCGAGACTCCGGTCTTCCCCCTTCCCCAGAAGCAGATAGCACCCCAGTTCAAGCCTTGTGGCGACCGCGTGAAGTCCTGCTTCATCGACCACCATGGACCTGAACCTGGAGAGAGTCCCTTCATCGGCCTCCCTGTTTTTTTCCATGAGCAGATGGCTGACGGCCAGGTCGATCACTGCATCGCCTAAGAATTCGAGGCGCTCATTGTCCTCAAGACCGGCCCCTACGTGCTCATTCACATAGGAGGAATGCCGAAATGCCTGAAGGACCAGCGCAGGGTCCCTAAACCTATATCCCAGTACCTCATAAAGGGTCTCAAATTCCTGGTTTGGATAGGGGGCTTTCATAAAAATTTACCTGCCGGATAAGGATCGGAAGGCTGATCCATGCACAGCCTCCTGAATAAAATCCAGCACACTTTTGTTAAAGATCTTATGATTTTCAATCATGACCATGTGACCGGCGGAAGGGATAATATCACACCGGCTTCCCTCAATGGCCGTTTTCA
>JAGHDR010000230.1 GCA_021159825.1 Deltaproteobacteria bacterium
ATCGCGGAGTTCAAATCAAAACGGATTTCAGCTCTTCCCGGATATATTGCAGCTGATCGATTTTTTCCTCTCCGAACTCTGGTTCAAGGGTTCCGGTTCAAGGGTCAACATCTGATCTCTTTCCATGGGGTGAAAATATTTAAGGCCGGCTTCCGCGTCTTCAGTGGTGTACAGCGGGGTGACACCCCCCTTGGCCTGGCGGGAATTTTTGCGGGTCTGCCACTCAGCATCCATCTCTTGAATGTGGGCCGCATCCAGCAGCATGATCTCACACAATTGCGTGGTTGGCGGGGATGTAATGATTTTCCCTCGAAATCCATCCTTGACCAGCTTGGGAACCCGCCCGCAATGATCTATGTGACAGTGGGTGAGAAACAGGATTTCAATTTCCTTTGGATCAAACCCCCACGGCTCCCAGTTGCGGCTTTCCATCTGTCGACCCCCTTGAAAAAGCCCGCAGTCCACCAGGATTTTCCCCATACCGGGCGACTCCACCAGGTAACAGGAACCGGTGACGGTTCCCGCTGCTCCCAAACATGTAATTCTGATCATAAAGGGTCTCCTCATTGTGGCGCATTAACTGTCACTTCCATCAGGGTGGCGGTAATGTTCTCCCGCATAATTGGTCGCCAGCAGAAAATCGCCGTCTTTTCCCGTGAGGTATTCCGGCAGAAGGGGCACTTTGCCGCCGCCGCCTAAAAGATCAATGGCAAAATGGGGAACGCAGAGGCCGGAAGTGTGACCTTGCAGTCCCCGTATGATGTCTAAACCCCGGTTCAACGAAGTCCTGAAGTGGCTTGTTCCCCGGGCCGGATCTGCGTGGAACAAATAATAGGGTTTAACCCTTATTGTCAAGAGTTTCCGTGTGAGGGTCATGATGGTCGCAAGATCGTCGTTGACCCTTTTTAAAAGGACCGTCTGACAACCCAGGGGTATTCCCGCATCGGCCAGCTGATTGCACGCAAGAGAGGCTTCGGAAGTAATTTCAAGGGGATGATTGAAGTGGATATTGATATAGAGCGGATGGAATTTTTGAAGTAAAGCGACCAGTTCCGGCGTGACCCGTTGGGGCAGGGTGCAGGGGACCCTTGTGCCGATCCGTATGATTTCCACGTGCGAAATGGCGCGAATGGCGCTCAGGATTTCCCATAACCGGGCATCTTCCAGAAGCAGCGGGTCCCCTCCGGAAAGGAGCACATCCCGCACTTCCTCGTGCGCCCTGATATAGCCAATCCCCTGCTCAATGGACGCATCCGTCGCCATTGAGCTACGACCCACCTTTCGTTTCCGGTTACAAAACCGGCAGTACATGGCGCATTCCGAAGAGATCAGGAGAAGGACCCGATCCGGATACCGGTGGGTCAGACCGGGAACGGGCGAATGCCCTTCCTCGTTCAAGGGATCCACCACCGCCCCGGCATCATCCAGCTCCCGGACATCCGGCATGCATTGCCGATATATGGGGTCGTTCTCTTCCTTAATGAGCCCCATGTAATAGGGGTTGATGCGCATGGGATACCGGGATATCACGCGCTTCAGTTTTTCACGGTGGGTCGAAGGGGGCCGGGGCAGCGTATCCAGGGTTACGATACTTTCTGAAAGCAGCCGTCTCCAAACGGGTGCATTATTCCTCATTTTGTTTCTCTTCACAATACCTTCCATAAAGACACAGGGCCGCCATGGTTCCCACCGATTCAATGAGTTCCGGGATGGATATCTGCTGGTTGAACCCGCCCAGATGAGGTCCGGTACAAAGCGTGATATCCCTTGCCCCCTTTTTCATTTGCACGGCCTCTGCCATGGGCACACGTCGTTCTACCAGGAAATCCACGAAAGCATCATCTCTCATTTCCTGCTGGTCCGCCACCCTGAGAATTTCTTCCATGTATCGATCCACACCCATCTCATCCACCATTCGATCCGCTAAAGAGGAGAAATTGAGAGGTGCGACATCTTTGAACGGTTTTCCCACGAAACCGGAATAATAATGGTGGAAAACGCCTTGAATAATTTTCACCAACAGGGGTTTGTGGAACAGCCCTCTCGCATCCACGGGACGGCCGCCGGGGTCTAAACCCACCTTGCGGCTGTCTTTCATGCGGAAATAGCTTCCCGTCACCAGAAAAAGGCTCAACAATTGGGCCCCCATGGGTAAATAGGTCTTTCGGGCCGGGCCCCGGTAAGTCTCCAGGTGTTCAAAATCCCGAATACCCGAGCAGCCGAAATTGGGGTAGCGACAGGACCCCAGCCATTGATCCAGCCGCCCGCCCCGCTGCCACAGGTATAAGCCCTGATCATCTCTTCTCGCACCCTGCACCCGGTTGTGAAACAAGGGCACCGGAGCACCATGAATGATGCCAAGACCGGTGAGCTTTCCAAATAAAAAAGCGTTCCTGAGAATGGTTTCCAGAAATTCTTCCGATCCCAGCTGTTTTTCCCGATCTGCTTCGTTGGGATAGCAAAAATAATCCGGGTGCGCCAGAAAAGCAATGGCAAACCCCTTTTCATGGCGCTTTTTCCTCCCCGTTTCCGGGATCGGCAAATCCATCAAACGAAAAAGGAACCGCCCACGAACCGACACGGTTTTTGGAATATGGAACCTTACCGGAAAGACATCTTTGTTACGCCTCAAATGATTGAGCCAGACCGCCTCATGAAACAGAGATTCAGGTTTGTCCTTTTCACCGACCAGTTTGACCACCAGCAGACGGTCGTGTCCGGCTGTTTTCACCACAAGGCTTCTCCCCATGAAACGGGGCGGCCCTTCACATGAAACCCGGGTTTCCGCCAGGAATGCCTGCCAGCTTATAACCGGTGGTTCCCTTTGCGCTTCCTGCTTCGGCTCAGTGCCCGTAATGGTGAAAGGGAGGGACCCCAGGGCCTCTGCCGCAGCCCGCTGTGCATGGCCCGTGGTTCGGCTCAGCATGTTCATGACCGCATCATGCGCTTTTCGGGCGCAGGCGTCATGGGGAAGGCAGGCGAGCACGGAACAAAGGGCGCCGGCTGCCTCCTTGAACAGGAAATAGGCCTGTGTCTGGCCTGAAACGGCGCGGTTATAAAAAAGACTTTCCAAACCGGCAATGGTTTTTGGGCCAATCTTTTCGGGCCGTGCCCTGGCCAGCGTATGAATCCGGCAAACAGCCAGATATTTAGCGGAAAAATCATAATGGTCATGATTCAGAACAGTTTCCGCATCGGTCAACTCCCTTTTGATATTGTGATGGTTCATGCTCACTGAAAATTATTTGACAAGTTCGGATAATTCTTTTAATTTTTGCATTTTTTGAATCGGTATTACTTACCGCAAAGGCGCAAAGAGCGCAAAGAAAAGATTTTTTGTTTTTGAACCTTTACGCTCAAGGGAGTTGGATGTTTGCTCCGGAAAGGATATGTCGTGAAAGTACTGGTGGTGGGCAGTGGGGGTAGAGAGCATGCACTGGCGTGGAAGTTGGCCCAATCAAACAAGGTGCAAAAAGTATTTGTGGCGCCGGGCAATGCGGGAACGGCCCGAGAATCCGGCGTAGAAAATATCCCGATCGGTTCGGACGATCTCAAAGGACTTCAGGATTTTGCCGGGAAAAACCATATTGAATTGACCGTCGTGGGACCGGAAGCGCCCCTGGTTGAAGGCATTGTGGACCGATTTGATCAGGCGGGGCTTAAATGCTTTGGTCCCAGCAGTGGTGCGGCCCAGTTGGAAGGATCAAAGGTTTTTTGCAAGGATTTTTTGGCCCGCCACCACATCCCCACGGCCTCGTATAAAACATTCACGGACCCGGCTTTGGCAAAGGCCTATATCCATGAAAAGGGCGCCCCCCTTGTGGTCAAGGCGGACGGTCTGGCTGCGGGAAAAGGGGTTATTGTCGCTCAATCCGAGGCAGAAGCCATTGATGCGGCTGCGCGCATGCTGTCGGGAAAATCCTTTGGTGAAGCGGGCAAACGCATCATCGTGGAAGAATGTTTAAAAGGAGAGGAGGCCAGTTTTATTGTGATGGTGGATGGAAAACATATCCTGCCGCTGGCTACCAGCCAGGACCACAAAGCCCGTGACGAGGGCGACTTTGGTCCCAACACGGGGGGCATGGGCGCCTATTCACCGGCCCCGGTGGTTACAGCGGCACTGCATGAGCGTATCATGAAAGAGGTCATTGATCCCACAGTAAAGGGCATGGCCTCTGAAGGAAATCCCTATCGCGGGTTCCTGTATGCGGGGGTGATGATATCCGGCGACGGCACGCCCAATGTGCTGGAATACAACTGCCGGTTCGGGGACCCCGAAACCCAGCCCATCATCATGCGGCTTCAGTCGGACCTGGCGGGCATGTGCCTGGCGGCCATGGAACAACGCCTGGATCAAATTGAGGTAAAATGGGATGACCGGGCCGCTTTAGGGGTCGTGATGGCGGCCGGTGGATATCCGGTGGGGTATCAAAAGGGTGATGTGATTACGGGGCTTCTCCATACAGAGGAGGCGGGGGCCAAGATCTTTCACGCGGGCACGGCCTTAAAAGACGACCAGGTGGTAACCAGCGGTGGCCGGGTACTCTGTGCCAC
>JAGHDR010000211.1 GCA_021159825.1 Deltaproteobacteria bacterium
AGGACGAAGGGGTGCATGCGCACCAGAAACACCTGTTCAAAATCATGGCCAGGGCCAGACAGGAATTCCCGAATGGCGAAATCATTATCCATCCATTTCTGGACGGTCGAGACACCCCGCCGCGAAGCACCCTCGGCTATCTGAAAACGCTGGGTGCCGAAATGAAAAAGGTGGGAGGCTGCCGAATCGGAACCGTCATGGGCCGCTACTACGGCATGGATCGTTCAGAGAACTGGCGCCTTACGGATCAGGCCTACCACTGCATCGTCTGTGCCGAGGGAATGCGGGCTGAAAACGCTGAAAACGCCGTCCTCAAATCGTATGAGGAGATGCAAACCCCGGATGGCGATGAAATGACAGACGAGTATATTCCCCCCTTCTGCATTGGGGATTATGACGGGGTGGTGAACGGGGATTCCATTCTGCACACCAATTATCGCCAGGACCGGGCCATTCAGCTCTCCCGCGCTTTCGTGGACCCAACTTATCCGGGAACGCTCAAGGTTCGACCAACGGTGGTTTATACCGGGTTCACCCGTTATTACGATGACTTCCCCGCCTACCTCATGCCACCCATGGACCAGGGGGGCAGCATGGAAAACCTTCTGGGTGGTGTGATCTCAAATGCGGGGTTAACCCAGCTGAGGATTGCCGAAACACAGAAATTCCGGCATGTCACCAGTTTCTTCAACGGCAAGAAAACCACCCCCTATCCGGGGGAGGAACAGGTTGAAATCCCTTCACGATTTGACCCTTCCAGTTTCGCCCATCATCCTGAAATGGATGCTTACACGATGACCGGGGAAATCCTGAAGCGCTTAGACGACAATCCTTACGATTTTATTGCCGTCAATTACGCCAACGGGGACATGGTGGGACACACAGGCGTCATGGATGCCGCCGTCAAAGCCATTGAAGTGGTTGACAACTGTGTGGGCAAAATCGTAAAGAGGCTGCTGGAACTGAAAGCTGAGATCCTGATCACCTCCGACCATGGCAATTCAGAGCAAATGGTGGACTATGAAACGGGGCTTCCCAAAACCAGCCATACCCTTTTTCCCGTGGATCTGATTTATGTCTCCCCAAACGCCGTGGGGAAGAAACTGCGCCCACGGGGAAAACTTTCGGATGTGGCGCCCACCGTGCTGTACTTACTGGGGCTCCCCATCCCGAAAGAAATGACGGCAAAAAACCTCATTGTTTAGGATTGCGGATACCGAATGCCGCAAAGCATTAAAGAAACCAGCGCCATCCTTCTGGGCTATTGCGCTTTGGACGGCGACACAGCCGCCAAAGACGACTCCATGGCGGAATTGGCACGCCTGGCGGATACGGCAGGCATCCTTTCCCTGGGAGCCTATGTTCAGCGACGGAAGAAAATTCATCCCAGGACTTTCATCGGTGAAGGGTTTATTGAAACCGGCCTTGCCCATGCCGAAAAAAATGAAGCAGGCGGGAAAATCGACCTCCTGATTTTCGATCATGACCTCACCGGTTCCCAGGCCCGAAACATCGAAAAACGCTTTTCCCTTCCCGTCATCGACCGCACCGAAGTGATCCTCAGAATCTTTCATGCCCATGCCAGGACGCGGGAGGCCCGCCTTCAAGTCAGGCTGGCCGAGTTGAAGTATGAACTCCCCCGGGTAAAGAGTCTGTGGGGGCACCTGGATCGAGAGCGATTCAGCAGCAAGATGGGCGGCAAAACGGCATTTCGGGGAATGGGGGAAAAGCAAAGCGAGATGGACCGCCAGAAGCTTCAGCGGGAAATTTACGAGATTGAAAAAACCCTTAAAAAACGGGTCCGTCAGATCGATACCCAAAAGAAATTACGGAAAAAACGATGCAAAAACATTGGTCTGGTGGGTTACACCAATGCGGGAAAATCAACACTTTTCAACCGACTGACCCACGCCGGGGTGCTGGTGGAGGACAAACTCTTTGCAACCCTTGATTCCACTTCCCGCTCTTTGAAACTGGGCAATGGAAAGGAGGCGGTCATATCCGATACCGTGGGGTTCATCTCCAATCTGCCCCATCACCTGGTGGCAAGCTTCCGTGCCACCCTCAAAGAAGCGGAAGAAGCCGATTTTCTGATACATATAACCGATATCTCAGATGAAAACTTTCAAAAGCATATGGCGGATGTGGAAGCTGTCCTCAAAACCATTGGGGCCGACCATATTCCCCATATCCTTGTATTCAACAAAATCGACAGGGTTTCCGAAGCCGTGGTCAAAGGGACTCAAAATTCTTATCCGGACGCACAGTTTATTTCAGCCGCAACCGGTCGAAACGTGGGTCTTTTTTTGCGAAATCTGGGGGAAAGCCTTCACCCTGTCACAAAAGTGAATCTGATAATTCCCATATCAGAGCAAAGACTCATACACGACATCCACAACCTGGGCAGGGTTCTTGAAACCGCCTACGAGGACGACGGCGTTTTCATGACCATTGAAATCGCCAGGAAGGACATGCACCCCTTGGAGCGGTATCGGGTCAGTTAGGGTATTTTGCCAAGCTATTGATGTAAATATAGAGATATAAAGGACGTTCCTGAAGTCACCGCAACGGCTTAAAAAGATATTCCAGACCGTTCACTTTGATCTCATAAACCGTGCGCAACATATCACCCAGTTTACCGGCGGGAAATCCTTTTTGGGAAAACCAAACCACATAAGGCTCGGGCAGGTCGATCAAAAGCCGCCCCTTATATTTGCCGAACGGCATCCGCATTTTGGCCAATTCAAGCAAAACCGCCGCATCCGGCTTGCACTCATTTCCTTCGTTCATTTGATCCTTTCATCCCAGTCACCGTCATCATCATCGTAATCTTCGTTCGGCAATAAATCATACATCGCCATGGCCTCGTGGGCCGTCTCGACAATATCATCGTCATCGGATAAGGTCAGTTCAGCGAGGATATCCACTGCCTCTTGCGGACGGATACTCGCCACCGCCTCAATGGCCGCCAACCGCAAGGATTTGTCCGTCGAATCAGTAACGGCGAGGCTTGCAATGTGCGACCAGGCGACATCCACCCCCCAGGTCCCCGCAGCGCAAACCGCCTCATAGTGAATTTCCTCGTTTTCGGCTTTTAACGCCTCCAGGATCTGATCATCAAACCCCCGAACATATCGCATGCAAAAGACGGCGGTGAGCCTCCATAACGCATCGCCGCTCGAATATGC
>JAGHDR010000380.1 GCA_021159825.1 Deltaproteobacteria bacterium
AGAGCGGAATTAACGCGCCTTTTTTCTGGCTGTATTTCTCAATGAGCGTTCTGGTGGGTGACAGATCTACATTCATGAGTGAATCCTCTTTTGTTGGGGGCATCAGGGCTTGCAATCCTTAACAAAGTGTTCTTCAGCGAAATGGATATTCTTCAGAATTTATGCCAGCATGTTTAAAATATATTTTTTTGTCAAGGAATATTTCTTTTGCATCAAGGGGATGCTCAGGTGGATAAATTTGAGGCTGTAACGGAAAAAAAGGACCCGTCTTTTTTTCAAAATGTGACGGAATATGTCGTTGCCATCAACAGAAATTTTGAGCCGGAAAGAGAAGATGATATCGCACGATACCTGAACATCATGGCGTCCGATAAAAAAAGCACTTGAAAAATATTTTTGAACCGTTTTTTACCACCAAAGAGAAAGGAAAGGGCGTTGGCCTGGGACTCTCGGTGGTATACGGGATCGTGACGCGGTACCAGGGGACCGTTGAAGTGGAAAGTGAACCGGGAGAAGGAACCACTTCACCATTCGCCTGCCTTTAGCCGTTAGCAATTAGCTTTTGGCTGAAACTGTTTATCCACTTTTTTTCAATGCTATTCGCTAATGGCTAAAGGTATACCCCCCCCTTGCTTTTCTATTATTTCACTTTCAGCGTTTTATCTCCAAAAAGACTGAATTTGAGCCAGTCAAAGCCAAAGCTCATGAGCGACACATCGTCTGTTTCCATTCTCCCTATTAATTCTTCATTTACCTCAAAATGATCAAAGAATTTGCTCTGGAAGAGAAACGTTCTGAACTTGTCCAGATTGTAGGAAGCCATGAAAAACATCTGATGTTTTCGAGCGAGGTGGGTTTCAGGCCCCAGGCTCTTTAATGAGGTCATGATGCCCAGCCACCGGTCATTCATGGCCTTGTATTCTTTTACGCCTTCGTGGTTCAGCCATTCTGTGAGGGTCCACTGTTTTTTTTCCTGAAAGCCCCGGCAGTGGGCTTCGCCCACAATAAAATACTTCTCTCTTGTCTCCCCTTCCCGGTCCACCAGTGTTGAGGCCCTGCCGACGGGATAAAGTCGACAGGCTTCCGGCCTGTCTTCATAAATGGAGCAGCCTTTATCCGTTACAAACGGGCATCGATGCCCTTCTTCTTTTCCCATGCTCAGTTTGACCATGGGAAATCGAGCGTGATGGTCAAAAAGGGTTTCCGTGTACTGCTCCAGGAATTGATCGGAAAGAATGTTCAACCGGTTTTTCATGCGAAGGATATCGTAGGGTGTCAAGAGCAACCGAAGCCTGGCACAACATTCAGTGAAGCACGAAACGCCCGCGTGGCATTCAAATTGGAAGGGATCTTTGCTCGAGAAAGGTTTAAATATATTTGCTTCTTTATGGGAAGGCATGTTTTATGTCCATTATTTCCAAAATTAGAGAATCAGCTTTTATTCTGTAGGGGGTTCTTTCACTTGAAGGGTTTTTTGGCCAAAAATGCCAAATTTAATCCAGTCGAATGCAAATTTTAAAAGTTCGACATCATTTCTCTTTAATTTCTCAATAGAAGTATCATCAATTACAAAACGATCCAGGAACGAACTCTTGAAAACGAACTCCCTGAATTTATCCAGATTATACAGCGCCATAAACGTCATTTGATAAATTTTAGGGTTGTCAATATCCAGATCCTGGGCTTGCAACGGGGCTGTGACCTGGGAAAACAGCATGTTCATTTCATCGTACATGGGGACACCCTGCTCGATAAGCCATTCGGATATTCTGGCATGGTCGGGTTGTTCCAATCCTTTGCATTTTTCGGGATCAGCGATGAAGCTGAAGGACCCGTCATCGTTCATGTTCAGCGGATACATACGGCATGGCCACGGGCGGTCGTTGTAAATACGGCATCCCGTCTCGCCGACAAATGAGCAACGTTTGTCGTTATCTTCGTTCATTTTGAGGACAACCATCGGGATAAGCCGCTTTTCCCGGGGAATAATAATGGTATATTGATCCAGAAACGCTTCCGAAGAAATTTTCAGCGCGTTTTTTAGTCGGACCACATCGTACGGGGTCAGTACAATCGTGATATCCCTGCAGCAATCGGTGAAGCATGGAACCTCGGGGCCGCATTTGAATTGAAAAGCCTGGTCAGGGTCCATCCGAAGCGGTTTGTCTACAGTCTTGGTTTTCTTAAATTCACTCATTATATGGTTGTCCTTTCAGAAATTGATTTTTTCTCTGCCATAAAATTCTTGACTAACAACATCCATTTGATTCTAATCGGAAACGACTCCATTACGGTGATGAAGCGGGTCAGCCGGGGTTTTTATCGGAGTGAGTTCAGTTATGGATGCAAAACTCAGCAAAGCTCTATACCAGTAAGGAAAGCGCTGGGTCAATCAAATTGTGCAAAGGGAGGAATTTTGGGATGATGGAGAAAACGTTATCAATCATAAAGCCCGACGGCGTCTTGCGAAATCTCATTGGAGATGTTATCGGCCGCCTTGAAAAAGAAGGGCTTAAAATCAGTGCCATGAAAATGATTCAGATGAGCAAGGCCCAGGCAAAGGGTTTTTACAAGGACCATGAAGGTAAACCATTTTTTGAAAGTGTTACCGATTTTATGTCGTCCGGGCCATGCGTTGTTATGATACTGGAAGGAGAAAACGTGATTGTTCGGTATCGGGAACTCATGGGTGCAACAAATTACAAGGATGCGGCGGGAGGGACCATCCGGAGGGATTTTGCAACCGACATTGAAAAAAATGTTGTGCATGGTTCTGATTCACCGGAAAACGCTGATATTGAAATCAATTATTTTTTTAATACACTGGAAATTCCCTGAACCAGTGTCCGTCCACAAATGAGAAAATTTGTTCGAGTTCAAGGAAGGCGATAATTGGAACCGCAGGAATGCATTTTAGTATTTCGAGGATTACAATTTGAGCCTGACGCCGAAATCGGGCAAATTGGCCATTTG
>JAGHDR010000182.1 GCA_021159825.1 Deltaproteobacteria bacterium
CAGAAAGAGATCTTCTCCCCTGAGACGCAGCACCGACAGCCCCGGGTCTTCTGTCTGCCAGGGATAATCGCTCCCCAGGTCCCACACTTCATAGGCAAAATTATCATCCACGGCCCCCCGTGAGGCCACAATGAGCTGGTAAAAATCGGGTGCCAGCTTGTGATTCAGGAGAGCATAGTTTCGGGCGAACCGGTTGAGTATCTTCAACTGGATGCGGGACACTTTTTCCTTGCTGTTTTTCCAGTATCCTTTTTGTGCCGCCTTGAGTAAGGCCATCTGCATTTGAAGTCGATCCGGCACGTCACTTTCCGCGCGATGCCGTTCGTAGGTCGCCTGCAGAAAGGGCATCTCCCCCATGATTTCCCGGCTGGATTCCCGGTGCAAATGCGCCAGCCCCACCTTTTCACGAACCCGTCGGCCAATGACGGGGGCCTGGGGATGGTCCAGCATCTCCAGGATTCCGTTTACATGGCTTAAACCGAAAACGAAAAGGACTTTTTCTCCGGATCTGTTCAGTTCCTGCAGGTGATAGGCCATGGTTTTTTCCCGAAGGGTGTCCTCGGCCGGGGGGTTGGGATTCTGGTGGAGCTCCATGAAGGCACGGCAGTAGGCGGTATGCCCGATGCGGGTGATGGCGTAGGAATCCGGCATGGGCGTATGATCATAGGTGTAGGCATCCGTGTCCCGGTCAACAAAATGAAGGGGTAAGTTTTGGGCAAGGGCCAGGCGCACAGCCTCCACTTGACCGTCACAAGGTTCCAGGGGAAGGTAGACAAATGCACCGTCACCTCCCTCATAGTGCACCACCGACAACAGGGGAAGCCGTTTGACCCCTTGAATGATTCGGGACTTCAGGGTAGCCGGGTATTCGACGGCCACATGGTTTGGCCGAAACGACTCAAATACACGTCTCACCACCAGGGCGAACTCCATCCGGTTGTGCAGGATGGGGACCATCCGGATGTTGTGCCACCTGATTTCAGCGGTCTTGTTCAATGCGGTCCACCAGTTCGGCAAAATAATCGGCGGCAGGCGCATCCAGGACCATCGACGCCGCTTCTTTCAAGTATTGGACAACCCTTTCCGACGAATCCGCGGAGTGCGGCCCCCTCCCGTTTGAAAGCCTTTTTAAAGCGTATCGCGCCATATTGATGCCGTCCCTTACGGAATACCGTTCATCAGCCCGGTGGGCCGCCTGAAGAAATGTTACCACATAATTGAGGATTTCATCATCTGCGAAGGGCAGGTTGCTTTGAAGAATCAATTTTTCCTCATCTTTTTCCGGAAAATCGATATGAATCTGGGGCTGAAGCCGGGAATGGATATACTCCGGCAGTTCAAAGGTGCTGGCGTCGTCGTTCATGGTGGTGCAGAGGCGAAAATCAGGGTGGGCTTTGATTTTGATACCCGCTACGATGGACTCCACATACCGGCGGCTGTCCAGAAGAGGCGCCAGAGACGCCCAGCTTTTTTCACTCATGCGGTTCCCTTCATCAATGATCGCGATGCCGCCCTTGATCATGGCCGCAACCACGGAGCTCGCCACATACTTGATTTTTCCCTGTTCGGAAATGACCGGCGTCACAATCAAATCCTCGGGCCTTGTGTCCATGGTGGATTGAAACAGATAAACAGGCCGGTTCAACGATTTTCCCGCATGGTAGGCCAGGGTGGTTTCCCCACCCCCGGTTTCCCTACCAGCCTGGGGCTCAGTGGCAGATCTTCTTCATCAATGACCAGCCAGGCCGCCAGTACCTGGGTGACCAGCTCCGTTTGACCGACCCATCGCATGGGGACCCGGTCGGGTTCAGTGAGGTGTAACGCCACCCCGTCAATCATCACTTGTTCCATAATGGTCTCAGACCTCC
Source organism: Deltaproteobacteria bacterium (assembly GCA_021159825.1). GTDB lineage: Bacteria > Desulfobacterota > DSM-4660 > Desulfatiglandales > Desulfatiglandaceae > NaphS2. Next base: position 1,869 of record JAGHDR010000182.1, read on the forward strand.
TCGTTTCGAATTGAGCATCCTATTATATTTCATTTCTTTTTGCAAAGGGGGTACATCTGTGATAAACATATTCGAATGAAATCAAATCGATGGGATGATCATTATACGGAAAAGGCCAGAGAGGAAAAATGGCTCGCGCGCTCCGTATACAAGCTTCAGGAAATAGATAGAAAATTCAAGCTGATTCATAAAAACGACCGGGTGCTGGATCTGGGGTGTTTTCCAGGCTCATGGTCCCAATATGCCATTCTGAAAGTGGGGAAACGGGGAGATGTGGTGGGAATCGATCTGCACGCACCCAAAGCGTTCAGCCCGCCCAATTTCAGGTGCATTAAAGGGGATATTGATACCATTGAGGTGGAATGGCTGGCCACGGAAATTGAGCCCAGAAACGTGGTATTGAGCGATCTGGCGCCGTCCACCACGGGTATTCGGGACACTGACGTGAGCAGATCCATGTTTCTGGTGGAAAAGGCTGCCCAAATTGCCCGGGCGTTTCTGGAAAATAAAGGGCATTTTGTATGCAAGATTTTTGAGGGCGAAGAACTTAAAAACTTCAAATCAAAAATCTCGCCTTCTTTCAAACAGGTCCGGCTCTTCAGGCCAAAAGCCACCCGAAAGCGGAGCCGGGAGGTTTATCTCGTGGGAACGGGTTTTATTCCGAATTAACAATTGATTTGATCATCGGTCATCAATGGGTAATATGGAGGAAAACACTTATGTCCGGTCATTCAAAATGGAGTACCATCAAGCACAAAAAGGGTGCAGCGGATGCCAAGAGGGGCAAAATATTTACCAAACTCATCAAAGAAATCACCGTGGCCGCCCGCATGGGTGGCGGTGATCCCGAGGGGAACCCCAGGCTCCGAACCGCCATCAGCGCCGCAAGAGCGGAGAACATGCCCAAGGAGAATATCGAAAGGGGCATCAAGAAAGGGACCGGTGAACTGGAAGGGGTGTCCTACGAGGAGGCCAGCTACGATGGTTACGGGCCGGGCGGCGCAGCGGTATTGGTGGATTGTTTGACCGATAACAAAAACAGGTCGGTGGCTGATATCAAGCATCTTTTTGAGCGGTACGGCGGCAATCTTGGCGAGCCCGGATGCGTGACCTGGATTTTTGAGCAGCGGGGCCTGGTGGTTTTTGAAAAGGACAAAGTAGATGAAGAGCAACTTATTGATCTGGCCCTTGAAGCGGGCGCTGAGGACGTTAAAGAAGAAGAAACGGAATTCGAGGTGGTGACGGCCCCGTCCGATTTCGAGACGGTGAAAAAGGCCATTGATGACGCGGGTCTTCCCTATACCC
>JAGHDR010000377.1 GCA_021159825.1 Deltaproteobacteria bacterium
GAAAATATGTACTATAAGTTCAGGTAGTTATATTGGCTCCCCCAAATCCGTTATAATCAGGAAAAATCGTTGCGGATCGAGGCATATGTCAGGAGTGGTGAAATGATCAAACGAATGCAACGGGCTTCGGAGGAATAATGATTCACAGGGGGCGGTTGAATTGGCTCAGTCGTACATGGCCCATCCGAAAATTGCTTTTTTTCCGCCCTGTTTCATGGGGACAACCTATTTTGAAAACGATGCCTTTGCAAGCAGTGATTGTGAAAACAACCATTTTTTCCTTGACATGAAAACAGGATTTTGTATAGGTTTCCCTAAATTAAAATCTTGGGGGAAGTGTCGCACTGGGCGTGACCGGTATTTATTATGAATTTAGACGGTATCCTTTCAGAAAATCGATCCACCATCATCAAGAAATGGCAGGAAGCCATTATCCAAACCTACCCGAAGGAAACCCAGAAATTTCTCAAGAAGGAGAAGAGCCAGTTCGCCAATCCGGTGGGGTCGATCATCACCAAGGATGTTGAGGTGCTCTTCGACGAAGTGGTTAAAGGTGAGGACACGGAAAAGATTTTTTCCTCCCTTGACAAAATTATTAGGATCAGGGCGGTACAGGACTTCAAGCCTTCCCATGCCGTCGGATTTGTTCTGCAGTTGAAGGGCATTCTGCGGGAAACGCTCGGGGAAGGCTATCCTGCTGAACTGCGTATGTTTGATGACAGGGTTGATGCGATTGCGCTCCTGGCTTTTGACGTTTATTCGCAATGTCGCCGGCAGTTATGCGACATTCGCGTCAAAGAGGTCAGGAATGAGGTTGGCCGATTGCTGGAGCGGGCAAATCTCATTAGAGAGATTCCGGAGTAATCGCTCTGGAATCCGAGTTAGCAATACTGGGACAGTTTTTTGATTTTTTAAAAGAGGTAATCGTCTATGAATTTTGTACTGAGTCTTGTGTTTTCATCCTTGGCGGTGCTTGTCGTGGTTTTGATCCCCTGGATTGGCGTGGGGGCATTGAATTTGAAGATCCTCTTCGGGGTTGTCATTCCGTATGCCGCCCTGGCCACCTTCATTGTAGGCATCATCGTGCGTGTTTTGGATTGGGGCCGATCACCGGTTCCCTACCGGATTCCCACCACGGCCGGTCAGATGTGGTCTTTCCCCTGGATCAAGAGTAACCCAATAGACAATCCCAAAGGCACGGGCGGTGTGGTGGTGAGGATGCTTTTCGAAGTTCTCACGTTTCGATCCCTTTTTCGAAACACCCGTCTTGAGTATAGCAAAGTGGATGGGGTACCCAGGATTAACTATGAGTGGGAGAAGTGGCTCTGGCTGGCTGCGCTTCTTTTCCACTATTCGTTTCTTGTTATTTTTCTCCGGCACTTCCGCTTTTTCATGGAGCCCGTGCCCGGGTTTGTCACTTTACTGGAAAGCCTTGACGGTTTCCTGCAGATGGGGGCGGCGCCCTTTAACGGCTTCGGCCTTCCCGGGGTCTATCTCACCGACATGCTGCTCATGGCGGCGGTCACCTGGCTGCTGCTTAGAAGGATTCTCTATTCCCAGATTCGCTATTTGTCGCTCCCGGCCGATTATTTTCCGCTTCTGCTGATCCTGTCCCTCGGTACCACCGGCATACTCATGCGTTATCTCCTGCGAGTGGATATTACCAAGGTCAAGGAGTTGGTCATCGGGATTTTTAAATTTTCTCCCGTTGTACCCGACGGGATTGGTGTAATTTTTTATATCCATCTCTTCATACTGTGTGTTCTGATCACCTATTTTCCGTTCAGCAAGTTGATGCATTTTGCGGGCATTTTTCTAAGCCCCACGAGGAATCTGTCCAACAACAATCGATTTGTCAGGCATGTAAACCCCTGGAATTACCCTGTCAAATTTCACACCTACGAAGAATATGAGGATGAATTCAGAGACGCGATGATCGAGGTCGGCTTGCCCGTGGACAAAGGGGCCAAAACGGCCGAAGAAGGAGAAAAGGAGTAACCATGGCAGATACCCCCAAAGCAACAGAAGTTGCAACAATTGACCATTATCGACCCCTCTTTGAGCAGGGGTGGATGAACAAAAAAGCGGAGATCAAGCCGGGCATCTATTGCTACGGTGCCAAGCCTAAAAACACTAATGCAGTAGGAATGCCTTTTCCCAAAGACTGGAATCCCACCGAGGATGACTGGCATCTGCCGGAAAACTGGAAGAGTATTTTTAAAGAGGGTCTTAAGGACCGATTGGACAAATTTCGTTCTTTGAAAATTTTCATGGATATCTGCGTACGGTGCGGGGCCTGCGCGGACAAATGCCATTTCTTTATTGGGTCGGGTGATCCCAAAAACATGCCGGTGATGCGTGCTGAACTCCTGAGGTCCATATACCGAAAGGAACATACCATCGGCGGCAAGCTCCTGGGGAAATTTGGCGGGGGGCGCGAGTTGACGGAGGATGCCCTCAAAGAGATGTGGTACTATTTCTACCAGTGTACCGAGTGCCGCCGTTGCTCGCTTTTTTGCCCCTACGGCATTGATACGGCCGAGGTGACCATCCTGGGTCGGGAATTAACAAATCTTATCGGATTGAACATCGACTGGATTGCAGGTCCTGTGGCCAATTGCAATCGAACCGGGAACCATCTGGGCATTCAACCCCATGCCTATGTGGGCATGATAGATTTCTTCGTGGATGAGATTGAAGACGTCACAGGCGTCAGGGTTGAACCCGATTTTAACCGGAAAGGTGCCGAGATCCTCTTTGTAACGCCGTCCGGCGATGTATTTGCCGATCCCGGAACCTATACGGCCATGGGCTATCTCATGCTGTTCCATTATTTGAAAGACATGGGTCTTGATATTACCTGGAGCACCTATGCCTCGGAGGGCGGCAATTTCGGCTTTTTCACATCCCATGAAATGGCCAAACGGCTTAATGCGAAAATGTACCACGAGGCCAAACGGCTGGGGGTCAAATATATTATCGGCGGTGAATGCGGTCACATGTGGCGGGTTTTGAACCAATACATGGATACGTGGAACGGGCCTGCTGACTTTCTGGAAGCGCCGGTTTCCCCCATCACCGGGACGGTTTTTGAAAACGCCAAAACCACAAAAATGATTCATCTGGTGGAATTCACGGCGGATCTTATCAAACACAATAAATTGAAACTGGATCCCAGCAGAAATGATAACCTCAAGGTAACGTTTCACGACTCCTGCAACACGGCCAGGGGGATGGGCTTTCTTGAGGAGCCGCGATACGTACTCAAGAGTGTTTGCAACAACTTCTATGAAATGCCGCCTGAAACCATTCGCGAGCAGACTTTTTGCTGCGGCAGCGGTTCGGGTCTCAATGCCGGCGAAGACATGGAGCTTCGCATGCGGGGCGGTCTTCCCAGAGCCAACGCCGTGAAATACGTTCATGAGAAGCACGGCGTGAACATGCTGGCCTGTATCTGCGCCATTGATCGGGCCGTGTTTCCGGAATTAATGGATTATTGGGTACCGGGGATGGACGTGACCGGGCTCCACGAGATGGTGGCGAATGCATTGGTACTGGATGGAGAAAAGAAACGAACCACCAATCTACGTGGAGAACCGTTGCCGGGAATGGAGGAGGAAGAGGATGTATGATGGAGGCAAGATTATTGTTGGCCTGATTATTGGTATCGGTCTGTTCCTGTCGCCTTTTATTTATAATGCGGGAACTGCTGCAAAACCGCCCGACCCGCAGTTAACGAAAAAAGCCAAGGAAGCAAAAGTCTGTGTGGCGCCGAAAGCCTATATGCGGGAATCACATTTTAAAATGCTGGATGAATGGCGGCATACGGTCGTGAGGGACGGAGAGCGTTATTACAAGGCTGCTGATGGCAAAATTTATTACAAGAGCTTGCAGGTGACCTGCCTGGATTGCCATTCGGACAAAACAAAATTCTGTGACCAGTGTCACAATTATTTGAGCGTTAATCCTTATTGCTGGGATTGTCATATTGCGCCGGAGGAGAAAAAGTAATGGGGGTAGACAGAAGAGAATTCCTGAAAATCGCCGGCTACGCCACCCTGTTCGGTCTCGGGGGAACGGCGGCGATTGATATCCTCGCCCCGGGGGAATTGGAAGCCTCTGCGACAGGCATTCCACTGACCCGGGGGAAACGGTGGGCCATGGTCATCGATATGCGGAAATGCCTGGCCCAACAGGACAAGAAAAAATGTAAGGACTGTATGGTGGCCTGTCACCGGGAGCACAATGTGCCGGATTGGGGCGAGCCTCAGCATGCCGTCAAATGGATCTGGCAGGACAAATATGAACACGTATTTCCGGATCACCCCAACGAATTCGTTGACGAGGGTGTCGAGGGCAGACCGTTTATTTTGATGTGCAACCACTGTTACAACCCCCCTTGCGTTCGGGTTTGCCCCACGCAAGCAACTTTCAAACGGGAAGACGGTATTGTCGTCATGGATATGCATCGCTGCATCGGGTGCCGATTCTGTATGGCTGCGTGTCCCTATGGGTCCAGAAGCTTTAACTGGGGCGATCCCCGGAAGGCCCCGAAAAGCCTCAATCCGGATTATCCGACCAATAAGGCTTATCCGGAAAGATCAAAAGGCGTCGTTGAAAAGTGCAACTTTTGCACCGAACTGGTGGACAAGGGCGAGCTTCCCATATGCGTGCAGGCCTGTGATAAAATTAAAGTTAACGCGTTGCACTTTGGGGATCTTGCAAATCCTGAGTCCAATGTTAGAAAATTGCTCCGGGACCACTATTCTGTGAGAAGAAAACCCGCTTTGGGTACCGGACCGAACGTATTTTATATTATATGAGTATATGAGGTAGGTTATGCTTGACAGAGCGCTAAAAGGAACAACAGGGTATTGGTCGTGGCTCGTTTTTCTGCTGGTTTTGATTGGGGTGGGTGCCGGATGTTACCTCTATCAATTTTCCGAAGGCCTGCGGATTACGGGTTTGAGCAGAGACGTGTCATGGGGGCTTTATATCGGGCAGCTCACCTACTTCGTGGGTATCGCCGCCGGGGGTGTAATGGTGGTGCTGCCCTATTACCTGCATGACTATAAAGCGTTTGGCAGGATTACCATTCTGGGTGAATTCCTGGCCATTGCCGCTATCATCATGTGTCTCCTGTTTGTACTCGTGGATCTTGGGAATCCGGTCCGGCTTATGAATATGATTCTTTACCCGACACCCAATTCAATTCTGTTCTGGGATATGATTGTACTCAACGTTTACCTGCTGCTGAATATTGTCATAGGGTGGAATGTGCTGGCGGCTGAAAGAAAGGGGATCAAGTATCAGAAGTGGGTCAAGGTTCTGGCCTATATTTCCATTCCCTGGGCTTTCACCATTCATACCGTGACGGCCTTTCTGTACGCTGGTCTTCCGGGGCGGCACTTCTGGTTGAGTGCCATTATGGCTGCGCGGTTCCTTTCCTCCGCGTTTTGCGCGGGGCCGGCTTTGCTGGTGCTGTTGTGCCTGATCGTCAAGAAGGTTTCCAAATTTGATCCCGGAAAGGAGCAGCTTCAGACATTGGGCGGCATTATCGCCTACGCCATGATTATCAATGTGTTTTTCTATCTGCTTGAGTTATTTACGGCTTTTTACAGTCAGATTCCGGGGCATATGCATGCGTTTGAATATCTTTTCCATGGCTTGGACGGACATGGACAATTGGCCCCCTGGATGTGGACGGCTACCGGTTTTGCCGTGGTGGCGCTGATTCTGTTGATCATCCCGGCAACGCGTCGTAAGCAGGATACGTTGGCGGTGGCGTGTGTTTCAGTGATTATCGCCACCTGGATTGATAAGGGGCTTGGGTTGATCATCGGTGGATTTACGCCGAACTGTTTTGAGACCGTCACGCCCTACTGGCCGACAACTCTGGAAATACTGATCACCATTGGTGTGTTAGCGGTGGGATTCTTCGTGTTGACCATTCTCTACAAGGTTGCCGTATCCATTAAGGAAGAGGCCTCCGCATAAAGCGCCCTGTAAACGGCAAGATGATCGTGCTTTTTTGATTTCAAATATGTTTAGCGTGAAAAGGCTTGACACAGGATAGAGACTCTGTTAGTTAAGCCGCGTTAGTCGGGTTTCAATTTTCTCTTTTTATATGTATAGTTGTCTCAATATAAATCAGGAGGTTATATCAGATGGGTTATGAAGTCGTTGTTGATAAAGACAAATGTGAAGGTTGTGAAGAGTGTATCGAAGTCTGTCCCGTGGATGTCTACGAGATGGTGGATGGAAAGTCCGAACCCGTAAATGCCGAGGAGTGCCTGGGTTGTGAGAGCTGTATTGAGGTATGTGAGCACGAAGCCATTACCGTAACCGAAGTATAACAGACGTCACCATCCCGAACAGAGAACAGAAAAAGCGCCGCAGTTTTTGGCCTCAGGTCAAACTGCGGCGCTTTTGTTTTGTTTCTGTTGTTCTCGTTCTCATGCTCAGCGTGGGAACGAAAATTCAAGGAATATGCCTTGACAATGGTACCATTTGTTGGCATCATTTGGTCATGAAGCGTAAGCACCGCAAAACGTTGGAACTCATTTTTAGAAAACCGGTCAGCGGAAACGTCAAATGGCAAGA
>JAGHDR010000083.1 GCA_021159825.1 Deltaproteobacteria bacterium
AGTTTAAGAGATGCTTCCGTATGGCGAAGGGGGCCTTCATAACCCACCGGCGCTGAAAACATATTGAAGGTGACCTTGCACCCCGCTTCCGAAAAGATATCCAGCACTGGCTGATTTCGTGGTTTTTCGTTCATACGCCGCCCCCAAGGTCCCTGTGAAGCAGGATTTACCGTCTTCACAAAATATCCATGTATGAGAATGGAAATCAAGAGATATCTGCGTGAAAGAAAAAATACCGGCGATATTTCTTGCTTGATAGCAAAAACGGGCACTGGTTCAAAGGAAAAAATAAAAACCTTGAGGCTTTTCAGTTTATCCTTGACCTGTTTGGGCGCTATGGATATTTTTTACAGACCGGACGGATACTCATAACCCGAAAGGAGATTCAGATGACCCCAATCAGAACAAAAATCGTCTGCACCATCGGACCTGCGACCCATTCGCGAAAAGTATTGAAAGAACTGATTCTGGCAGGCATGAACGTGGCCAGGCTCAATTTTTCACACGGAACCCATGCAGACCATAAGAAGGTAGCCGATTCGGTGAAATTCCTCTCACAATCGCTTAAACGACCCGTTGCCATCATGCTGGACCTCCAGGGGCCCAAGATTCGAACGGGCCTGATCAAAGGGGGCAGCCTTATGGTGAAGGCCCATGACCCCTTCACCATCACGACCCGTGCCGTAGAAGGCGAACCCGGCATTATTTCAACGACCTATCTCGGTATCACCCAGGACCTTAATCCAGGGGATAAGATCCTCATGGACGATGGTTTGATCGAATTAAAGGTGCAACGGAAGAATAAAACGGAACTTTTCTGCGAAGTGGTTACCGGCGGGATGGTCGGCGAACATAAGGGGATCAATCTGCCCGGCATCACCACCGGCATTGACGCAGTCACGGAAAAAGATAAAAAAGATCTTGATTTCGGACTGGATATGGGGATCGATTTTGTCGCTGCCTCGTTTGTTCGCAACGCCGGGGATATTCAGATCCTGAAACGCATTCTTAAAAAGAAAGGCGTGAATATCCCCGTGATCGCTAAAATTGAAAAGCCACAGGCCCTCGACAAGCTGGGGGAAATCCTCGATGCAAGTGAGGGAATCATGGTGGCACGAGGAGATCTGGGCGTTGAGCTTTCACCTGAAAAAGTGCCGGTGGCACAGAAAAAAATGATCGCGCTGGCCAACCAGAAACGAAAACTGGTTATTACCGCGACGCAAATGCTGGAGTCCATGACGGAGCACCCCCTGCCCACCCGCGCTGAGGCGTCCGATGTGGCCAATGCCATCGTGGATGGGACCGATGCCATCATGCTGAGTGGGGAGACATCCGTGGGAAAATACCCGGTAAAGGCCGTAAAAATGATGGTGCGAATCGCCAGGGTCACTGAAAAGAATTTTCCGGCAACCGCCCCTTTATTACGTAAAACGTCCAGTTTTTCCGACACCATCTCAGAGGCCGCCTGCCTGGCGGCTGAAAACCTGAGGCTTAAAGCTATTACGCCCTTTTCCCAATCCGGTTTCACGGCCCGGCTCATTTCAAAATACAGACCATCGGTTCCCATTATCGCCCTTACGCCCACCGAAGCCGTTCAACGCTCTCTTGCCCTCAGTTGGGGCGTAGAGACCTTCTTGCTGCCCCTCGTAGACAATTCGGACACCATGATCAAGGCCATGGAAAAACAGCTTCGAAAAAAAAGGCTGGTTCGAAAAAATGATCGCGTCATCATCGTTGCCGGATTCCCGCTCAAAAAACAGGGGAAAACCAACATGATGAAACTGCATGTGGTCGGAGAGGACTGACGATTGCGGAGTCGGCTTGCGGAATGAGAAAGAATCAGAAATCAATAAATACTTGCGTTTTCGAAGGATTGTCTGATATGTTCGGACATGCACAGGCATTCCTAAATTGTAGGGGTAGGCCCCTGTGCCTGACCTGATGATACGCGAACACCCAAAACAGGGCAACCACAGGGGGTTGCCCCTACGGCGCGACAATAAAACCCAGTGGAACTTATAAAATGATCGGTATATCCAAACTCTATTGTGGTACGGTGGAGCCCTCCGATGCGCTTCGATACGGAAGGCAATCCAAGGATCTCCCCTCTCATCTCCTTCAGTTTTCCGAAGATAAGCGTCCCGTGGTGGTATGGAATATCACCCAAGCCTGCAACCTCAAGTGCGTTCATTGCTACGCCAGGGCGGTTGAACAAAAATCCAAAGGGGAACTTACCCATGAACAGGGGCTGCGTCTGATCGATAATTTAGCGGACTCCGGCTCCCCGGTGATCCTGTTTTCAGGGGGCGAACCGCTCATGCGACCCGATCTGGTGGATCTGGCCAACTATGCGATATCCAAAGGGATGCGCGCGGTGATTTCCACCAACGGTACCCTCATCACACCCCAAAAGGCCGAAGAAATAAAAAAAGTGGGCCTTTCCTATGTGGGGGTCAGCCTCGATGGAATGGAAGAAATAAACGACCGCTTTCGCGGAAAAAAGGGCGCCTTTAAGGGCGCCATGGAAGGGATCCGGAACTGCCAGGCAGTGGGTCTCAAGGTGGGCCTGCGGTTTACCATCAACCGAATAAATACCATGGAAATCCCCCGCATCTTTGATCTGGTGGAAGAGATGGAAATTCCACGGATCTGTTTTTACCACCTGGTGTATGCGGGACGCGGGTCAAACATGGTGGAAGAAGACCTGGAACATAATCAAACCCGAGCTGTGGTGGACCTGATCATGGACCGGACCCGGGACCTTCATGAACGGGGAAAGCCCAAAGAGGTGCTCACCGTAGACAATCACGCGGACGGACCTTTTGTATACCTTCGCATGCTGAAAGAAAAGGACCCCAGGGCGGAAGATGTGCTGAAATTACTCAAGATGAACGAAGGGAACAGCTCGGGTCTTGGCATCGGGTGCGTCAGTTGGGACGGAGAGGTTCATGCAGACCAGTTCTGGCGGCGCTATAGTTTCGGCAATATTCTGGATCGTCCTTTTAGTGAAATCTGGTCCGATCTCTCCAATCCCCTGATGGCGAAATTGAAAGAGAAAAAGAAATACGTCAAGGGCCGTTGCGCCACATGCCGGTGGCTGGATGTGTGCGCCGGAAATTTCAGGGTCAGGGCTGAGGCGGTGACCGGTGATATCTGGGCCGCCGAACCGGCCTGCTATCTGACCGATGAAGAAATATCATGAAGACTCAATGGGGAGAAAACAGCCCATGATCGTACGACCGCGACGACTCAGAAGAACCAACGCCATTCGTGAAATGGTTCGAGAAACCCACCTTTCCACCCGAGATTTCATCGCACCCCTGTTTGTGAAGCATGGAAATAACCTCCAGGATCCCATCCCGTCCATGCCCGGTCAATTTCAATTTTCACCGGATATGCTTGTGGGAGAAGCTCAACAACTCTGGGCCTCAGGCGTTCCCGCTCTGATCCTTTTTGGCCTCCCCGATGGGAAAGACCCCACGGGGAGCAGGTCCTGGGCCGAAGACGGTATTGTACAAATTGCCGTGAAGGCCGTCAAAGACCATTTGCCGGACATGGTGGTCATGACGGATGTGTGCCTTTGCGAATATACGGATCACGGGCACTGCGGTGTCATTTCAGACGGCGTTGTGGATAACGACGCCACCCTGGCGTTTCTGGCCCGGCAGGCGGTCAGCCATTGCGAAGCGGGAGCGGATTTTGTTGCCCCTTCGGACATGATGGACGGTCGCATCGGCCATATTCGACACGCCCTGGATGATGCCGGTTACAAAGACCGGGGCATCCTTTCCTATGCCGTCAAATACGCGTCCGCATTTTACGGCCCCTTTCGGGATGCAGCGGATTCAGCGCCTCAGTTCGGTGATCGCACCGGATACCAGATGGACCCGGCCAACGCCTTGGAAGCCCTTAAAGAGGCGGAATTGGACATTGAAGAAGGGGCGGACATGATCATGGTCAAGCCCGCCCTGCCCTACCTGGATATCATTACACGGGTTAGGGAAATCAGTTTGCTGCCCCTGGCAGCCTATAATGTGAGCGGCGAATATGCCATGGTAAAAGCCGCAGCCTCAAAAGGCTGGCTGGACGGAGAACGAACCATGATGGAAATGCTCATCGCCATCAAGCGGGCGGGGGCCGACCTGATTCTCACCTATTTTGCAAAAGAAGCCGCCCGGAAATTGAGAAATGAAAACTGAAGCCAATCCTAATCACTCCGCCCTCGATCATCCATCATCCGCCCTCCGCCTCGTAGCCTGGGAATTAACACGAAAATGCAATCTCAACTGCGTCCACTGCCGCGCCGGCGCAGATCGGGGGCCATACCCCGGAGAACTGAGTACGGAAAAATGCTTTGAAATACTGGCGCAGATCCAAAAGGTGGGTAATCCCATCGTAATTCTCACAGGCGGAGAACCCCTTTTGAGGGAAGACATATTTGATCTGGCCCGGGAAGGCACCCGCATGGGTCTTCGTATGGTCATGGCCACCAACGGAACCCTTTTGACGCCTGAAATCATCGCCCGGATAAAAACATCCGGCATCCAACGGATCAGCATTTCCATCGATGGTGCGACGCCGGAACAACACGACGCCTTCAGGCAGGTGCCCGGCGCCTATGAAAGGGCCATGGAAGGGATCGGGCTGCTGAACCGGAACGATTTGGAATTCCAAATCAACACCACCGTTTCCCGCCACAACGTGAAAGAACTTGAAAAAATTCTGAACCTGTCCGTTGAACTGGGGGCTGTCGCCCATCACATCTTCCTGCTGGTCCCCACAGGCCGGGCGAAAGAAATGGTCAACCAGGAGATCAATGCCATTGAATATGAAGAACTGTTACACTGGTTTTACCGCATGCGGGATCAAGTCCCCCTTCACCTGAAAGCCACCTGCGCACCTCATTACTATCGCATACTGCGCCAGGAAGCGCGCAAAAAGGGTGAAAAAGTCAGTTTTGAAACCTACGGCCTGGATGGTGTTACAAGGGGGTGCCTGGGCGGAACGTCTTTTTGTTTCATTTCAAATACCGGTATTGTGCAACCGTGCGGTTATCTGGAGCTGGATTGCGGAGACCTCAAAACATCATCGTTTCAATCGGTCTGGGAGGATTCCAAAATTTTCAATTCGTTAAGAGATTTTTCAACATATAAGGGAAAATGCGGCCGATGCGGCTACATCCGGTTTTGCGGCGGCTGCCGGGCGCGGGCGTTTGAGGCCACCGGCGATTACCTTGCCGAAGAGCCCCTTTGTGTTTATGAACCGGGTGCACAATAGAAACTGATGAACGTCCGACATCGAATGGTGAATGGGGTGGGGAAGAAATTGCCCTTTAACATTTAACATTCGTCTTTTTCATTCGATGTTCGACGTTGGACGTTCGATGTTGGATGTTCATCTGTCTAACCGTGTTTTAAGGCATTATAATGGATATGACATACCGTAAAATCCTGAACGAAATTCAGTCTGACTTCCCCATTTCATCCCGGCCCTATCGCGACCTGGGCGACCGGCTCCACATGACGGAGAGCGAAGTTATTAATGTCGTAAAACGCCTTAAAGAAAAAGGCATCATCAGGCGAATCGGGGGCAATTTTCAGTCTTCGAAATTGGAGTTCGTCAGTACCCTCTGTGCCGCACATGTGCCGGATGAAAAAATTGATCACTTTGTTAAAACAGTAAACGCATATCCTGGCGTAACCCACAACTATCTGAGAGCCCATTCCTATAATGTCTGGTTTACCTTCATTGCAGAGAAAATGGCTGTTATCGAAGATGCACTTGAAACCATTGGGCAAAAAACCGGCGTGACGGAGATATTAAACCTTCCGGCCGAAGAAATGTTCAAGATCAAGGTTGACTTTGAGGTGTAATGGATAAACCCCCAAACGGGGTTTATTAGAAGAATAACGACAATTTCAATATGTTAAATTGCTTTATTAAATCAAATGATGATATCAGGGGAGTATACAATGTTTAAAAACATTCTGGTTCCAACAGATTTTCTGGATGATAATCAACATGCTCTGGAGATCGCCGTCAGGCTTTGTTCCATGGACAGCGGCAAAATCTGTCTATTGCATGTGATTGAGGTCATCCAAAATACGACATTTAAAGAATTTGAAGATTTTTACAGCAGTCTTGAAAAACGTTCTTTTGAAGGCCTCAATACTATCATTGATCATCTGGGCCTCACTGAAACGGCTGTGGACCCACAAGTGGCGTACGGCAACAGAACCCATGAAATTGTCCGTTACGCAGAAGAAAACAATGTGGATTTGATCATCATGAAATCCCACAAGGTTGATCTTGAGGAACGAAGCCAGGGATGGGGAACCATCAGCTACAAAGTGAGTATTCTGGCCCAATGCCCTGTTCTACTCGTGAAATAAACGGCGAAAACAAGCGGCGATCGCCAAGGTAAACGATCTTGTTTTAGTCACTCGTAATAATGGAATGACCCTTAAAAAAAACCTTGACATTTTTTTTCTAATAGGATAAAAGC
>JAGHDR010000305.1 GCA_021159825.1 Deltaproteobacteria bacterium
AATGATAACGGCGTCCGGCATCCGCTGCCGCAGCTCCTTGATCATTGACCGGGCCGAGGCCGTCTCTCCCACGGACAGGGCGTGAATCCATATCCGCGGCCGCCCGGTGGGAAAGCCGGCCAAATCCCGGTCAAGCCCCTTCCCCAGTCTGCGCAGCATTCTGCCACTATACCTGGGAGTCAGGATTGCTTTGACGAAAAGAAAAGGAGCAAGTAATGTCAGGCCAACGAGCTGAACCAGATTATAAATATAAAATATAAGCATAAAATGAATATTCTTCTTTTTAACCAGTCCGAGCTTCAGGATAATCAACTTACCTTAAACGACAGACGGGCGGAGCACATCCGTAAAATCCTGCGGGCCGGATGCGGTGATCAACTTAAAACGGGCCAAATCAACGGTCCCCTTGGCCGGGCAACCATCCGGGAGATCAACAAAAAACGGGTCATCCTTCAAGTCGAGCTCAACGTCCCACTGCCGCCACAGCCCAAAACTAGCATGATTCTAGCCCTGCCACGACCCATCATGCTGAAACGTATTCTCTCCCAGGCAACTACCCTTGGCGTGAGCAACATCTATCTCATCAACAGCAGACGGGTGGAAAAAAGTTTCTTTCATGCCTCCCTTCTGGAAGAAAACAACATGCTCCCTCACCTGCTCCACGGCCTGGAACAGGCCGGAGATACCCGGCTGCCCAAAATCTCAATCCATCAACGCTTCAAGCCCTTTGTCGAAGACCTGCTGCCTGAAATCGGCGCAGACTCCCCTGCCCGGCTTGTCGCCCATCCGGAAGCCACTTCCTTCCTGCCGGAACTCATTGAAATACCCTTACAGGAGAAAGTGCTCCTGGCCATTGGCCCGGAAGGCGGCTGGATTGATTACGAGATCGACAAATTCAAGGAACAGGGCTTTCGTCCTTTCACCATGGGGCCACGAATTCTCCGGGTGGACACGGCTGTCATTTCACTTCTTGCACAGCTTGATCTGTTAAAAAGCAGCAGGTTCAAGGTTTTAGGCTGAAGATCCAAGGTTCAAGGTTCAGAGTTCAGGGTTAGCAGCACCCTTGATCCCTGAACTTTGAACCTTTCAACCCAAACCAACTACCCCTCTGTCCTTATCCCATCAACCGCTGCCTGAACTTTTCCACCAGCAAATCCAACTCCCGCAGCCGCAAAAAATAAAGAATCACGCCATAAAGAGCCGCGCTGGTGCCAATCAGCAAAACAAGCCCGGCAATCTGCGACAAAATCCCCTGATCAAACCAGCCAGCCGTCCAGATCATTAATCCTTTCAGCCACAATCCCATGACAAACGCGGCCAGAATGATTTTTGCCAAACCTGAAAAGAGATAAGACAAAGAGTAGCCGGACAGTCTTTTATACAGCATCGCACTCAAAAAAAAGAAATTAATGATCATGGCACATGAAAGAGAGAAGGCAATGGCCCGGTGTTGAAACAAATCAATGGTAAAATAAATCACAACAAGATTTGTAAATACAGCCATAAAACTGGCGATCACCGGGCAACGGGTATCATTCAGAGCAAAGAACACGGGCACCATGACCTTGACCGCCGCATAGGCAAAAAGCCCCAGGCTGTAAAAAGCCAACGCCTCGGCGGTTCTGGACGTATCTAAAGCAGTAAAGGCGCCACGTTCAAATATAACGGCAACAATCGGCGCGGACAAGAGATAAAGTCCCACGCTTGCAGGAATTGTCAAACAGAAAGCCATGGTCATGGCTGAGGTGTAGATTTCCCTGAGAGCGGAAAAATTCTTCACCGAGGCATACTTTGCAATAAGTGGCAGACTGGCGATGGAAATCGCTACCCCGAAGACACCGATGGGCAGCTGGACCAGACGAAAAGCATAATTAAGCCAGGAAACACTACCCTCGACGCAGGATGAGGCAAACCGGGTGTTGATAAAAATATTGATCTGGGTGGCTGACAGACCGATGACTGCCGGCAGCATCAGTTTCAAAATCCGGCGCAATCCCGGATCCCTCAAATCCAGAAAGGGTCGGAAAACAAACCCTGTTTTAAACAAAGTCGGCAGCTGGCCGCAAAACTGGAGACAACCGCCGATCAGAGTGCCAATGGCCATACCCATGATAGCGGGCTGGCCGAAGGTGGGCAGAATCAGAGCCAGGCTTACACCGCCGACAATGGAACCCATGTTAAAAAAACTTGAGGCCATGGAGGGAATGAAAAAACGACCCTTTGTGTTGAGGGCGCCCATGACCACGGCGGACAGCGAAATAAAGATCAAAAAAGGAAACATCACCATGGTCAGTTGGCGGGTCAATTCTACCTTGCCGGGAACCTGGACAAATTCGTTGTCAACCAGGAGTAGAACCAGGGGCTCGGCAAAAAAAATCCCCAGCAATGTGATTAAACTGAGCAGAACCGCAAAAAAAACAAGCACATTACTGGCCAACTTCCAGGTCGCCTCCTCCCCCTTATTAGCATCATAATCAGAAAACACAGCCACAAAAGCCGCACTCAGGGCTCCTTCACCAAAAAGATCACGGAGAAGATTGGGAATCCGAAAGGCGACGACAAAAGCATCATAGGCCATACCTGCGCCAAACATTGCGGCAAAAACCTGCTCACGGATCAGGCCAAGAACCCTGCTGCACATGACGGCAAAGCTGACAATCCCGGCTGATCGGGCAATTTTCCCCGTATCTCCGGACGGTTTTTTCATTGCTGTGGCATTCATACTTGACTTTGCTTTCATGTTC
>JAGHDR010000255.1 GCA_021159825.1 Deltaproteobacteria bacterium
CTACGGCGCCCCGTGGCATATAGGAACCGAAGAACCTGAAAAAAAACTCCGTTGAAAAGGTCATGGAAAGGCCCAGGATAAGGGGAAGGGTCAGAAGGAAATAGTGTTTCAAGTCCGGATGGGTCCATTCAAAACAGGGCGTAAATCGCATGCCGAGACGTGCGGCGCCATACCACTGCACTGCAAAATTCCCCGCCACAGCGCCTCCCAGTACGCCCCAGGCAAACCCTTCAATGCCGATCCAGGGGGCGAGGACAAGGCCGCCCGTGATAATACCCAGATTGTAGAGGAGGGGGGCCAGTGCGGGAATGAGGAAATGTTCTTTTGAAAACTGCACGGCCATGAAAAGGCCTCCCGTAAAGAAAAAAAACTGGGCCGGCAGGACAATGCGGGTCATTCGGATGGTGAGTGCTTTGATGGCTGGATCGTCAATGCCCGGTGCGAACAGTGCCACCATTTGATCCGCATGAAACCAGGCCGCAACAATAAAAAGGAGTAGCAGGCTTCCAAATGAGCAAAGGATGAGGGAGAAAACCCGCCACCCTTCTGTTTCCTTTTGGTTGATCAGGTACTTGTTGAAGATCGGGATGAACGTAATGGAGAGAAAGCCCGTAGCCGCCACATGATTCAGTATTTCCGGTAGCACAAACGCCATCTGGTAGGCGTCCACCGTCGCCCCGGTTCCGCCCACATAGGCAATGACCACTTCGCGAAGCAGGCCGATGACCCGGCTTAAAAGGATCGAGGCCATCATGATGAGGGAGGCGATGCCGACCTTTTTATAAAGGGACCCCGGTTTTCCGGCGTTTTCTTCCGCTTTGGCTTTTTCCGTTGCGGTCATATGAAGACCGGGTTTCCATGAAAAGTCAACGGACGATCCTCAAGCCATAGGATGTTTTCAGTTTTCCCCAGAGCTTTTTGATGATAAGGGAGACCGCTTCCTCTTCTTCAATGGGCCCTTTTCCCAGAATGAAGCCGCAAGATGAGATGAGCGCATCATTGTCTTCCCGCAGGCCGAAATTATCCGCGATGTAAAGGCCCAGCGTGCGGTCCAGGGTTTTGAGATCCCGTTTGCCCATCCGAGCGAGTTTACTCTTATCTTTCAATGTCAGTAGCGTAAGGAGACGCTCAACCGCTTCATTCACATTTTCAGGCAGGGGGTAATGCCGCCTGACGGATGGGTTCGTATGAGCACTGATCATGGACAATTGAAAGGCAGCCTCCAGTATGTCAAAAGTGGCGCGGTATATTCGCTTGTCCTGGCTTTGTCGGGGGCCCGCCACGTTCAAAACGCCGATGTGTTGCTCCCTTATCCACGTATGAATGGCTTGGGCGGCGCTGAAGCTGTTGGTTTGAAGCAGGTCCATATGAAGCCAGGGACGTCCATTTTTCAGGGCCATTCTTCGGGTTAGCAGGGATCCACCGGCCAGTTTGCCATGGGAGAATATGAGGGTTGCGTCGGAATCGATCACATTCTGCTCGGTACGACGGGCATAGTCAGTGCTGTTCATTTCCCTGAGCCGGTATTTTTCGGCCAGTTTTCCATCCTCCGTCCTACGCCCTCTGGGTATCCAGCCTCCATGAGCAATGTTCCATTCCAAAGCGAAATCAAGGGCCGCCCGATCAGCACCGGTCTGCCCGCCCGAGATAATTTTTCTGATCATTATGAACTCCGGTGGCGTGTGTCCGCCGAAATAATAACCAACTTTTTTGCATACACTGGTCGGAAAAACTACCAATGTTGAATGGGATTGTAAAGCCTCGATTTTCGTGTCCTGCTCAGAAAATTTTTTCGGCTTTCTGGGGAGGGGAACCCGGCAGCGGTTGATGATGCTGAAAAATAAACCATAAGGCTCTGGAAGGGTTGTGGAGTGGCAGGATCAACCAGCGAAGGGCTATCTCGAAGGTACGGTAATCCTGCGCTTTTCTTCCTCAGGGTGTTGGCGGTAAAATATGGCCGTGTGACCGATCATTCCCACCATTTCACAGCCATGGGTTTTTTCGATTGTTTCGGCAATCTCTGTTTTTTTCTCTTTTTCCTTGAAATCAATATATCTTATTTTGATCAATTCATGGGCCGTCAGCGCGTCGTTTATGGAACGGTTCAAGGTCTCCGTGATCCCCTTCTGGCCGATAAAGACCACCGGTTTTGTTTTATGGGCAAGACCCCTCAGATATTTCCTTTGAAAACCTTCTAATTTGTTCTTTTTATTTTTCATCTTCCGTCTCGCAAAAGTTCAACAATAAACGTGAAATACAAACCCGGAAAAGGAAAGGGCGCGTACTTAATAAAAACACGCGCCCCCGCCGATATATCGGCGTCCCCAAGGGGATTCGTCTTTTATCATCCGTTGCTCAATGGCTGCGCAGTTATCATGTAAAGGTTTGAAATTATAAGAATAATCAGGATCTAAGAAGATTTCAAACTTTTCGTTTTTTGCGGAAAATTGAAGTAGGTTAACTTCTATAAAACATTCCGGTAAACGATCTTAGCTTGCCATTCGGCTAATATTACATAACACCAGATGTTTGTAAAGTCCTCGATCTACAGCCAGACACACTCCGATACCGCCTCAGAAAAGGAACCTACCCAGAACCCAAACAAAAGGCAGGGGATAAACGGAGATTCACCGTCGAAGAAATCAAAGAAATAATCCAAATCACGGGGGAGTTCCCACGGAAAAAATGGAAACCCAGAAAATGACCGCCATCCTGAATTATGGCTCGCTAGTTCAATCAGTTTCTTCTAGAAATATCTTAGGACTGTTGTCAATAATCCTTCGAGGATCACTCAAATCCGGATCAGGCTCAGGCCTCTCAGGGGGAGATTGATCCTCATTTCTTTCTTCAGCAGACATGTCAACCTCGTTTCTCAATTGTTTCCGAATCTGGCCCCCGTTTGTGGGGGTCAAAAAGATCAGGATCAGCTGGCGGAGCTACTATTCTGCGTTCGTCTGCGTGAGTCTGCGGCAAAAAATGGAAGGAGGTAACCGAGGAAAGGCAGCAGGAGATCCTGGAAAAGATGAAGGAGTTAAACAATTACAACTCCGCTTATGCAAAAGTTCTGGTGATGAAGAGCACTGAGGATATGCGGAGAAATCCCGGCGCTGGCAACCCCAATAAACCTGAGTCCTCCAAAACCCTGCCTGCCAATGCCTGATTATGTTGAGTTCTTAATCCCGTCATCCTATATTTTTCACAACGAGTGCGAGCAAAACGGCCCAATTGGGCGATGGCAGGCGGGGATGGCAAAAGAAGTGCAAAAAATCCTGGCCCGATCGGAAACCGAGGTTTTATCCTGAAATCTTGTCGTTTCTATCTTGACAATATTTTCGATCTCCCATATACGGGGTTTGTTTCAAATCGAACAAGTTCGAACAAGCATTTCAGCACGGCAAAGACAAAAAAACCAAAAACGGCTTGCCGGACCAAAACTATCAGTATAATACTGATAATAGATCATTTTATATCCTTTTTGTTTTTCTTGACATTCGATTCGCCCTGTGGAACGTATTTGATTGGGGTACCAAAAAAGGACTAAAATGGAACTCTCGGAAAAGTCTTTCCAGATATTAGATGCCCTCGACAGGCATGAGATCTTCACCCAACGTCAGTTGGCTAAACACTCCGGTGTCAGCTTTGCCCAGGTCAACTACTTCCTCAAGAGGCTTCGGAACCTGTCAACAACTTTTGGACAC
>JAGHDR010000283.1 GCA_021159825.1 Deltaproteobacteria bacterium
ACCCCTTACTGTGTCAGTTTAGTGTGGCGATTAACTCCAAGGAATGAGGATCAGAGAAGATGGATTCAAAAAAGTGTGAATATTGTTGAAAAATAACATTCGATATCGCTGGTTTGTTCTTTTGATATTTGTTCTATCTCAAATCTCTCTTTCCACTGCAGGATTTGGATGGGGGGCTCTCGCGCCTTTTTTAAAAAAACTTATGCTTTTGAATAATACGCAAGTAGGCGGCATCGGTTCCACTTTCTTTTTCGCTGCGGCTTTGTCAGCTTTACCTTCCGGTATTTTGGTTGATCGTTACGGAGTAAAGAAAGGTCTTATAAGCTGGCTTGGATTTACAGGCATCCCTTTATTACTTCTTGCCATATTTAAACCTGCTTTTTCTGGTTTTATTTTAATGGTGGCAATTAGTGGATTGGGCTACGGTATTGGCAACCCCGTTTGTTCCAGGGGATTGTTTTTCTGGTTTGACTCTAATACAAGGGGCCTGGTATTTGGAATCAAGCAAGCGGGCGTAACTGTTGGCGCAGCCCTTTCCGGCATAGTTATGGTTTATTTTGCCACGCAAACTGGAGTCTTTAACTCTCTTGGAATCGTTGGATCTATTATTGCCGTAATGATCATTGTCGCAATAATTTATTATAGAAATCCAATTCAGTCTGAAGTCATTTTCAATAAGAAAACAGTTCATGGAATTTGAACATTTTTTTCCGGGATTTTTGAATTGCTTACCCATAAGACTTTTCTTTATTTATCTCTTATTACAGCATTACTTTGTATGGCTCATGGTGTTGTTGTTGTTTTTATCATTCTTTATGCCAATGAAAAATTGGGATATACGCTTTTGGAATCTGGTTTTGTTTTGAGCCTTGTAATGTTCAGCGGTACCGTAGGTCGGATACTATGGGGTGTTATAAGCGACCGCATATATAATGCACGTCGCAAACCAATCTTAATAATTATAACTGTCTTGGCAGTTGTTACAGTGGTCGCATTAAGTGTTTGGGATGTTAGCTGGCATAGGTGGTTGTTGATATCCGTATTTGTTGGTTTAGGGCTTTCAACTGCTGGATGGAACAGTATCGTTTTGACATGGATAGCCGAAATTACCGCTAAATCAAAAACCGCTACTTCAATAGGGTTGTCTTCTACCATTGGATGGCTTGGCTTTTCGTCAGGGCCTATTGCTTTTGGCAGCATAATAGATCATTATGGTTTTTTTTGTGCCTGGATGTCGCTGGCTTTTTTTTGTATTTGTGCTTTAATTTTTTGTATTTTTTTGCC
Source organism: Deltaproteobacteria bacterium (assembly GCA_021159825.1). GTDB lineage: Bacteria > Desulfobacterota > DSM-4660 > Desulfatiglandales > Desulfatiglandaceae > NaphS2. Next base: position 1,285 of record JAGHDR010000283.1, read on the forward strand.
TGAATCGGATAACCGTGGATAGGGGGGGCTTTTGAAAAGATACCGGGATTTTAACACCTACCTCAGGGAACAGTTCGGCGAAAGGGTTCAGCGCATCTCATTGGATGCCGGGCTCGGATGCCCCAATCGCGACGGAACCGTTTCCAGGGGCGGGTGCATTTTCTGTGATGGCAGAGGGTCAGGCACTGGCGCTTTTACAGAGAAACGGGAACCGATCTCCCGGCAAATCGAAAAAGCCGGGGAATTTATCCGCAAACGCTATAAGGCTCAAAAATTCATTGCCTATTTTCAATCCTTCACCAACACCTACGGCTCTGTTGCCCATCTGAAAGGGCTCTACGACGACGCGTTAAGGCATCCGGATATGGTCGGTCTTTCGGTGGGGACCCGGCCCGACTGCATCAATGAAGAAATCCTTGAAATGATCCGTTTTTACCGGAAGGATTATCTGGTCTGGATGGAATACGGTCTTCAGTCGGCCCATGATAAAACCCTTCACACCATCAACCGGGGTCATTCCGTTGAATGTTTTGAAAAGGCGGTTCGCATGACCCATGATTTTGGCTTGAACGTATGCGCCCACGTGATTCTGGGGCTTCCCGGTGAGGATCGCCGGATGATGCTGGAAACGGCGAAATTTATCGCCGACCTGCCCGTTTACGGGGTCAAGATCCATCTCCTTTACGTGATACGCGGAACCCCTCTGGCCGAACGCTACAAAAAAGGGGAATGCCGCTGCCTGGAAAGGGATGAATACGCCAACCTGGTGGTGGACTTTCTGGAGCTTCTGCCCCCTGCCGTAGTGATTCAACGGCTCACCGGGGATCCCGGAAAATCCGATCTGCTGGCGCCGGAGTGGGCCGTTCACAAAATGGAAAACCTGAAATGCATTCAGGATACACTTAAAAGGAGGCAGACATGGCAGGGGCGTCTTTACAAAAAATCTACTGTGGGAACATGAAACGCGATCGCCTTTATATCCATATGGCTTCCACGGAAAAGGGAGCACTTCGCATCGGTCTCAGTTTACGTTCAAAACCGGATGCAAAGGTTTTTTTTAATAGACTTTATCCGAGTGCGGAATTGGTGGAAGACGATGATGCCAATCGACCCCTTCAGCGGGCGATTGAAGCGGCCTTTTCCAATAAGAAACATCAAGATGCGCTGCGTCTGGATGTTGCCTGTACCCCGTTTCAATGGTCCGCCATGAAAGCCGTCGCCAAAATCCCGTTTGGGGAAACCAGGACCTACAAAGAGGTGGCGGCCATGGCGGGAAGCCCTGAAGGGGCCCGTGCCGTGGGACAGGCCATGGGGAGAAATTCCCTGCCCCTGATCTTTCCGTGACACCGTGTTGTTGCCGCCGGGGGACCCGGCGGGTTCGGCAGCGGGTTGGACGTAAAACGGTATCTGCTGGCGTATGAAGGAAGTGACACAAGGATCGTGCCGCCAAAGAATACCCTGGGATAAGGGAATAATGGGGCAGGGAATTAGAATAGGGAAAAAGGATGCTTCAGGAAATTTTTCCCAGCGTGCTTTCCAGGCCCTTGGGGTCTTGAACCGTGAACACGTTTACGGCATGGCCGGGGGAAATGATCTTTTTGAGTAATCCGGCCAACACTTTCTTCGGACCCACCTCCACGAAAGTATCAACGCCGTCATCCAGCATTTTTCGCATAATATCATACCACTTCACCGGGTTCACCAGCTGATTGGCCATGATATCCTTGATACGCAGGGGATCGGTTTCACGCTGGGCCGTGGCATTAAAAAACATTTCCGACCGGGGGGGTGAAAAGGGGATATCTTCCATAAACGCCCTGAATTCATCCACACCACCCTGCATGAGTCCCGAATGCCAGGCGCCGCTGACCTTCAGGGGAACGGCTTTTGCTTTTTTCTCTTTGACCCGCTGAACAGCCCGGGCCACCGGATCCTTTTGCCCCGTGATGACAATCTGCCGGGCTGTATTGTGGTTGGCAACGTCGAGAATTTCATCCGCTTTTGCCGCCGCCACAATCTCCAGAACTTCTTCCATATCCAAGCCGATCACCGCTGCCATGTGGCCGGGGTTGCCCAGGGCTTCCCGATGCATCAACGCACCCCTTTTATGCACCAGCCTGAGCGCATCCTCTTCACTGACAATGCCCGCTGAAACCATCGAAGCATATTCGCCCACGCTGTGACCTGCACAAACGCTTGACCTGATGCCCGATTCATTCAAAACGGAAAGAGAGGCCAGGCTGACGGCGGTAATGGCCGGCTGACAATTTTCCGTAAGGGTCAATTCCGGCATGGGACCTTCAAAGCAAAGTTTGCTGATGGGTTTTCCGCAAATCCGGTCCGTTTCCCTGAAAATAGGTTCGACCCCGGGAAATTGGTCTACCATTTCGCGCCCCATGCCCACAAACTGTGAACCCTGCCCTGGAAATAGAAACGCTATCTTATGGTCCATGAAAATCTCCTGTCAGAACAAACCATCAGCACATTATACAACGCATGGAGAACAATTTTGAATTATCAGGAATCGGGTGGCGTGTGGATAATCTTTTTCCGCTGTGGAGAGTCTTTCAGTAGCGGGTCTCACTTTTGGGGTTTCCCACCTTTTTCCTGAACATCTCATCTTTTTCGACCTGGTAGGCGGCAGAACCCGGCACCAGTTTCTGGTTGCGCGCCAGCTGCGCATCAATCTCCCGCTCCATTTCATCAAACTGTATGCTGCTTCGGCTGATGACCCTGTTGATCACATGATATATATCCTCATCCGTCCCGTAGATTTCAATGACCGACGGATCATGGATGAGAACTTCCATAAGATACTGAGTCATATAAAGGGAATAAGGATTTGGACGGGGAACCAACGTGCGGATGGGTGAAATGAAATATGTGAGATCAAATTCCGAACTGCTCGCCGCTTTTTTAACGCCCTTCATCAGGGCGCTTGAAACAGCCGCTGCGTTATCTGTTTCTATGATTTCTTCCTGCATCAGCGTCTGCATCAGTTTTCCATGGATGTCGTCCAGCTTAAACTTGAAAAACCTTCCCTGCTGATAAGCCAGCTGTTTTTCCTGGCGCTCCAGCCGCTTGACCAATTTTTCGTGAACCCTGCCGCTATCCCTGGTATGCATAGAAAACCTTCACCATTCACATTGAAATTAATCTTTGCCCTTGGAAGGGCTTGATGCATCCTTTTTGACCGACTTTTCCGTAGCGGTTTTTGCCTCGACCTTTTTTTGCGGCGCATCGCTGTCGGAAGATTTCTTTTCTTTTGCTTCCACCTGGCTGTTCTTATTCTTAGAGGCGTAGTCGGTCACATACCATCCCGTCCCTTTCAGATGAAAGCTACTATGACTGATGAGCTTTTTCATGCCGGCGTGGCACTGCTCACATTCAAGAATCGGAGGATCCGTGAATTTTTGTAAGACCTCCACGTGGTTCCCACACTTATCGCATTCATATTCATAAATCGGCATTCCTAAACACCTCCTCCGTTACATTCAAGAAGCAATCTCGCACATTCTGTGGTCCTGATAGGAATCAAGGACATAATTTAAATTCGGTAGAGAAAAATCTTTTAAAATTTCAAAAGTGGTTTTGTGAACAATCTCTTCCTCTCTGAACCGTTTTCCTTCAGAGACATCGAACATTTGATAAAAGTTGCAAAATCTTACAATATGGATCAGCTCATGGGTGAAGACATAAACAAGGAGCGGCAACAATGTGAGATAACGGTCCCGCTCAAGAACCTCCAGTATGGAATGATCCTGCAGGCAGATGAAATAGAAATCTCTATCTTTCGTTCTCGAATCAAAACCATCCACCATCCGCATGCCTTTGAACAAAACCGCAAGTGCGGAAGAACTTATCTCCTCCGTTTTAAGGGAAGACCGGGTTTTGACATCATAACGGTATCTTTTCCATTGGCCCAAAGAGAATTTATAAAAATCTCCCGTTGCGTCTTCCGCAATTTCCAGAGCGTCGCTGACAACCGTAAGGTCATTTTCCTTGAAAAAGGCCATATACTTACACCAGAGATTCGTATTGGCGTATTAACGCAAAAAAATTAAGACCGGATGGAGAAATGTCAATGCCTGGCTGGCTTTTTTGTTGGTGGCGGTGACTGGATTTGAACCAGTGACTCTGCGGATATGAGCCGCATGCTCTGACCACCTGAGCTACACCGCCAGTGACAATCTGGGCTTTAAATTTATGCAATTTTTTCTTTTTGTCAACCAAATAATGCCTTGATGGAAAAACCATTTCAAAAAATGCCGGGCCGTTTCCTGATCCTTCACGGTTTTCAGCTCACAGCTCAAATATTTTCAACTCTGCATCGGTAGAGATGCACGCCGAAACAGCTACTGCATTCTTTACTTTTTCAGTAACCGTTCACAGGCTGCAGGGGACAGTTGTCAGGGGACAGGATGAAATCCGATAATTTAGACGCGTGATGAATTACCCCCCTGTGTCAGGAACTTTTCCCAAATAAATCTGAGTCGTCGACAGGTCGTGGCAACGCTGACATGGGTTAATCGCACCAAGCCGTTTTCAAGGGTCATCTCGCGGATTTGTTTCGCTCAATTGAACTTGCCGGCAATCGTATCACCTATTCGGCAACGGTTCTGGGCCACCCAACGGAAAGCCCCGCACCGCTGACCCGGACACCTTTCCTCCCCAATACCCACCCCACGACCA
>JAGHDR010000400.1 GCA_021159825.1 Deltaproteobacteria bacterium
GCGTATATGAAAGCGAAACCCGTGGTGCTGGAACCCATCATGAAGGTATCGGTGGAAGGCCCTTCCGAATTCCAGGGCAATGTCATGGGTTCCATCAACCAGCGGCGCGGAATGATTATCAGCAACACGGAAGACGGCGCTGACTCCACCGTAGAAGCGGAAGTCCCTTTGGCTGAAATGTTCGGTTACGCGACAACCCTCAGGTCCCTGACCCAGGGAAAGGCCGAATTCACCATGGAATTTTCCAAATACCAAAGACTTCCCGAATCCCTTTTAGAAGAGCTCATAAATAACGCAAAGAAAAACTCAAAAGGAGGTGGGAAATCGTGAAAGATTTCATATCCGTCAGCCCGCTAAAAATTCTTGAACAATCATCACGCCGGGGCCTGGGCCCGGGGAACTTGGGGGTTTTGATTGCGCGCGCAGGCGTCGGCAAAACCGCCTGTTTGATTCATATTGCATTGGACAGAATCTTTCGGGGGGAAAAACTGATTCATGTTTCTCTTGAAGAGGGCCCCGAAAAGGTAACGGCTTATTATAATGTCATCTATTATGATCTGCTGAAAGCGCTGAACCTTCCGGATGATGACGAGTACCGCATGCGCATCGATCGGAATCGCATGATCCTGGCCTACCTGAATCAGAGTTTTGAGCTGGATCGGCTCGAAGCCAACTTGAAAAACCTGGCCGAACGGTTGGATTTCAGACCCAACACTATCATTATTGACGGCCTTGATTTTGAAAAAGCAGGAAGAGACATGCTGGAGGGCCTCAGGAAAACGGGTCGGGCTTTCGGGGCGGATATATGGTTGTCGGCACTTTCCCACCGCCACATCACCGAAACCAATGAACGGGGTATCCCCCACCCAATCGCCGGCCTTGACGATCTGTTGAGCATCGTTATCCAACTGGTCCCCGAGCCAACGGGTGTTTTTCTGCGACTGCTCAAAGACCATGACAACTCCGGGAATCCCGACATCAGCGTAAAGCTGGATCCCAACACTTTCCTGGCGATGGATTAGAAAAATCGTAGGGGCAGGCGTGCCTGCCCGATGAAGGACCTGCGTGTCCACCGAATGAAATGAAAGTCAACTGTCAGGAATATCGAAAAAGCATGGCGCTGCTGGGGTTGAAGCTGCGCCTGAAGGAAGCGCCGGTCAACACCAAGGAACGTGAGGAGATCGAAAAGCAGATTGCCATCCTCGAAAAGGAACTGGAACTGGATTAATGTGTCAAAAGGTCTTGTGGCTATCCAGCATCAAGGTTACGGGACCGTCGTTGATCAGATGAATATCCATCATTTCCTGAAACATTCCCGTGGCAACGGTAAGCCCCTTTCGTTTCAGCAATTCCACGAAGTGTTCATATAATTTTCTGGCGGGTTCCGGGGGTGCGGCTTTCACAAATGAAGGTCTGCGGCCTTTCCGGCAATCTCCCCAGAGGGTAAACTGCGAAACCACCAGGGCGGCGCCGCCCGTATCCAGAAGCGAAAGGTTCATGAAACCCTTTTCGTCGGAAAAAATTCTCAAATGTGCAATTTTGCCGGCCAGGTATTCGCAGTCTTTTAACGTATCATCCCGCCCCACGCCCAGCAAGATCAGTAATCCCGGACCGATCCGCCCCACCACGCGGTTCTTGACTTCCACCCTGGACTCTTTTACCCTCTGTGCCACAGCTCTCATGGGTGATATTCTCCCTGTACGGACGAATAATCATTCGCCCTGCCACTTTTTATGGGTTCACGATTCTCCATGAAACCGTCACTGATTCCCATCAACACCTGGCTTTATGATTTATCGGCCTACGATCACTGGAGCAAGCCTCTGGGGCTTCTGTCTCTGGCAACGGACCTCAGGCGGAAGGGGTTTGACATCCATCTCATCGACTGCATGGATGTGGACCACCCCGCCATGATTGAACGGTCAACGCTCAAGCCGCCCAAGAGGCGGCAATACGGTACCGGAAAATTCTGGCGTCAAATCGTGTCGAAACCCGCTGCCCTCAAAGGAACCGATCGGCCCTACAGCCGTTACGGGCTGTTACCGGAGATTTTCGAGGAAGCCGTAAGGCGGGTTAAGAATCCTTCGGCTATCCTGGTGACGTCCCTTATGACCTACTGGTATCCCGGTGTTTTTGAGGCGATCCGGCGTGCCCAAAAAATACATCCGGAGGTTCCGGTCATTTTAGGCGGCATATATGCCAGGTTGTGCCGGGACCACGCCATCCGATACTCAGAAGCGGATCGGGTTGTTTCAGAGCAGGGCATTCCCGCCATATATGACACCCTGAAAGATTACGGGATTTCCATTCCCAATGAAATACCGGATGAAACAAAACCCCATTATCCTGCCTTTGATCTGTTGCGCAGAATCCATTACATCTGCCTCATGACATCCACCGGTTGTCCCTACCGGTGCCATTACTGCGCCAGCCACTTCCTTTTTCCCGAATTTATCCAGAGCGACCCGGATGAAATTCTGGCGGAAATCCTTTTTTGGCACAAAAAATGGGGCATTCGGGATTTTGCTTTTTACGACGACGCATTGCTGGTGTCATCGAATACCCACACGGCGGTGCTCCTTGAGCGTATTGCCCGCCTCAATCTTCATGTCAGATTTCACACCCCGAATGCCATTCATGTCAGGGAAATCACAAAACTCATCGCCGAACTTCTTCATCAAACCGGGTTTCAAACCATTCGACTGGGCCTGGAGGCGTCAGACAGCGGCAAACGCTGGGACCTGGACAAAAAAATATCAAAAGGCGATTTTGCCCGGGCCATGGATCACCTGCGAAATGCCGGGTTTCATACCAGGCAAATCGGCGCTTACATCATGATGGGATTGCCCGGGCAATCCCCGGATGCCGTGGCCGAAACCATTCATCATGCGGATCGATGCGGCAGCATCCCCTACCTTTCGGAATATTCACCCATTCCCCATACCCGGCTCTGGGAAAAAGCGGTGGACACCTCATCGTATGACCTCTCATCGGAGCCCTTGTTTCATAATAATTCGCTCCTCCCTTGTTGGGATAGCACTCAGAAACGCCAAATCCCCCGTTTGAAACGGCTGGTTTCCCAAGTTCGGGAGAAGTACCGCGGAAAACCCTAGCCAGAGATATTTGAAATTTTGATCTTCCTTGACTTTGACGAAAAACCCTAGTTTTTGTAGTTACTTATTTATGGCATGTCAAGCCCTTTATCAACGCCACCATCTTGGTTCAGGGGAATTTCGGAATAGCCACGGCAGAAATGCAGCGGATTCAAGAATCAAAAGATTTTCAAGAAGAAGGCGGGATCGAAGGGCATAGGGAAGACTTATCGGGAAACACCGCTGGGAAATGGTGTGGGAATCTAAAAGCAATGGGAAAGTAGCTAACAAACAACAAGAAACGTAGTATTTAGAGTCAGTTTTGCATTGACTAATACAGTAGCTGAGTGCAGGCAACATAATAAAGAATTCGTTAACCAAATTTCTTCTTTGATTCAATGAAAAAAAAAGGATTAAGAATGGTTTATATCGAGACAAAAAACCACTAAAGTAGCCCCTTCTCCCTCAAAACCGTCATGGAGCGATGACCGATACTCGTGACCTGGCTCAAAGCCCGGGTAAGATGCACCACCGATTCAGGGGCCACACCTGAGTCGATCATGACAACGGCTTTGCCGATGTATTTTTCGATCTCATCCCATGATTCGTCTCCCGAAAGGTTTCGCGCCAGCAGAATCTCCTGCCGCATCATCTCGATATTCATCCTGATTACTTTCTGCGCCCCCTCTTTTTCGGGAAAAGGCAACCCATTCAGCAGTTCGAGAGACTGAGATGCGCAGATAAGGCTGGTTTTAACCTTTTCACTCTGGGAAAAGGCCATAATGGCCTGACTTGTTTCCATAAAAAACTTCTCCTTAATATGTATGCAAAGGCTTTTTGCCGGGTTGTATGTGTTTCCGCCGCTGTTTAGAAAGGAACAATGCCGTTCTTTGTACAGGATAAGGGGAAATTTGTCACACCTTTCTTCGCATGCCCTGAAAAGTCAACAATTTTATTGACATGGCCATAAACCTATGCTAGCTGTTATGGCTTTTTCATTGTCGTGGGGTTCTGTTATGAAAACAGGAATAATCCTGGGTAAAGAAGAGATTGTCCAACATCTTCAGGAAATTGCAGATCAAATCGTCGCGAAGCACGGCTCCGACAAAGAAATTATCCTCATCGGCATTCGCACGGGTGGTGCCTTCCTGGCGGCACGGCTTCAGAAAGCTCTGATCAAATCAGGTGCGCCAACCCCGCCCCTGGGGATTCTGGATATTACCCTTTACCGGGATGACTGGACAAAGATCGGTTCCGTTCCCATCGTGGGGAAAACGGAACTGCCCTTTTCCATTGACGGGAAACGGTTAATTTTGGTGGATGATGTGCTTTACACGGGAAGAACCGTCCGTGCCGCCATGGATGCCCTGATGGATTACGGTCGCCCAAAAAAGATTGAACTGGCCATTCTGGCAGACCGGGGAGCGGACTACCGGGAACTTCCCATTGCACCGGACTATAAGGGCGAAACATGGACCACATCCGCGGAAGAAACCATCAACGTGTATCTGGAGGAAGAGGGCTTTGAGGATCATGTGGCCATTGAAAAGAAAAAGGCCGCATAAATGATGCCCCTTTCACCGAATATTTTAAGGAGATTCCCATGCCCATCACGGTTTCCGTAAAAACGATTGCACGGGTTGAACTGGTGGATGTTACGTACCTGGTGCAACAGGAAGTCGAAAAAGCAGGTGTTAAGGATGGGCTTTGTGTGGTTTATGTCCCTCATACCACCTCGGGCATCACCATCAATGAAGGGGCTGACCCGGCGGTCTGTTCCGACATCATCAAAAAGTTGAAACAGTTGGTACCGCCCCATGACGGGTACCGGCACATGGAAGGAAATTCCGACAGCCACATCAAAGCATCCATCATGGGCAGCTCGGTGACGGTGCTGGTGGAAGGGGGGCGCCTGGTCCTGGGCACCTGGCAGAAAATTTTCTATTGTGAATTTGATGGCCCCCGGTCCCGCAAGGTTTTCGTTAAAATGGTCAATTGCTAAAGTCCTGTGGCGGATTCTTTAATTTCAGATCTTCTTCTCGATGCCTGAAAATCTTACCTTCAATCATGTAGATCACTTCTTCAGCAATGTTGGTTGCATGATCCGCAATCCGTTCCAGATGGCGCGCAATCAAAAACAAGTTGAGAAGATATGCTACCCGATCCGGCTGCTGTTTGATCGCTATTTTGACTTCGTCATAATTCATGTGGTTCATGCGATCCACCTCATCGTCATCAAGGCATACCTGGTAAGCCAGATCCACATCCTGGTTTACAAAGGCGTCAAGGCTGTCTTTGAGCATGGCCGCTGCTTTTTCCGCCATGGCGGTGAAATCAAACGTGAAGGAGACGGGCAGGCGTTTTGATATGTTCTCCACACGTTCGGCGATGTTGACGGCCTCATCGCCCACACGCTCCAGATCTGTGTTTATCTTATTGACAATATTGACAAACCGCAAATCCACGGCCACCGGCTGGTGAAGGGCAATGATTTTGAGGCATTCCTCTTCCACTTCCACTTCAGCCTCGTCAATGTCCCTGTCGGATTCGATAATCCGCCGGGCCAGATCACCGTCCTTTGTCTCAAATGCCTTGATGACCATGCGCACCCGCTCCTCGGCCATGGCGCCGAGAGAAAGAATAAGCTTTTTTAAATGCGACAGTTCTTTTTGCAAATGCCTTTTCATGACAATCTCCTTGCGGTTCATCCCATAGCATCTAAGGAACGTGGCCAAAATAACTTCCCCAACTATGCATCATAGCTTCAGGCCGTTTTTGTCCAATCTGAAATCACAAACATATTAAAATAGCTCACTATTCCTTCAACTTTTGTGATTTCAGATCAAACAAGCCCGACCCAAATCTATGCGCCTACTTGTGGAAGTTATTCCGTCCACGCTCCTAACCAAACCGGCCGGTGATGTAATCCGATGTCTGCTGCAATTTCGGCCGGGTAAAGAGGGTCTCGGTCAGATCCGCCTCGATCAGCTTGCCCAGGTAAAAGAATGCTGTGACATCCGACACCCTTGCGGCTTGCTGCATGTTGTGGGTTACAATAATAATGGTGTAGTCTTTCTTCAGTTCGTGTATCAATTCCTCGATCTTCTGGGTGGCGATGGGATCCAGGGCGGAAGCCGGTTCATCCATAAGAACAACCTCCGGCGCTACCGCCAGGGCACGGGCAATGCAGAGCCGTTGTTGCTGCCCTCCGGACAGACCCAGGGCGGAATCGTTGAGCCGGTCTTTTACCTCTTCCCAAAGAGCCGCCTGTTTCAAGCTGGTTTCGACCCTGCCACGCAGAAGGCCCCTGTCTTTCATGCCGTTGACCCGCAGGCCGTAAGCCACATTTTCAAAAATCGTTTTGGGAAAGGGGTTGGGTTTTTGAAAGACCATGCCCACATGGCGGCGTAGTGTTACCACGTCCACACCGGCAGCATAGATATCTTCGCCGTCAAGGAGAACCTTCCCGTCAGCCCTGCTGTAGGGAATCAGATCGTTCATTCTGTTGAGGCAACGCAAAAGGGTGCTTTTCCCACAACCGGAAGGGCCGATGAGGGCCGTCACCTGATTTTCTTGGAAATCCAGTGTGATTCCGTAAAGGGCACGAAAATCATCGTAGTAAAAATCAAGGTTCTGCGCCGACATTTTGGGTGAATTTTCCATAAGGGTCCTAATACCAGTCCATCATCGCTTTTTTCTGAGCCGTGACCGATAAATAATGGCAACAAGGTTCAAGCCGAGTACGAGAGCAATCAATACCAGGGCTGTTCCGTACTGAAGTGGTCGCGTGGCTTCGATATCCGTGCCTGCCGTTGCGAGCACATAGATGTGATACGGAAGCGCCATGATTTCATCAAATATGGATGTGGGCAGAGATGGCGTGTAAAACACCGCCGCCGTGAACATGATGGGGGCGGTTTCTCCAGCCGCTCTGCTGACCCCCAGAATGGTGCCGGTGAGAATCCCCGGCAGTGCTGCCGGGAGTACCACACAACGAATGGTCTGCCATTTGGTGGCGCCAAGGCCCAGAGAAGCCTCCCGATAGGTGTCCGGCACGGCCCTGAGGGCCTCTTCCGTGGAACCGATAATTACCGGAAGGGTCAATGCTCCCAAGGTCAAAGACCCGGCAAGGATGCTCACGCCAATTTCCAGATATACCACAAAAAAGGCCAAACCGAATAGGCCGAAAACCACCGAAGGAACCCCGGCGAGGTTATTGATCCCCAAACGAATGAGACGAACAATTCGGCCGGGCCGTGCATATTCATTCAGGTATATGGCGGAGGCCACCCCGATGGGAAGGGCCACGGCCATGGCGCCGATGCTGAGACAGAGGGTTCCGACGATACAGGGAAGGATCCCCCCTTGGGTCATGGAATCTACGGGCGGCTGGCTGAGAAAAGTCCAGTTGATGGTATGCCACCCCCTTGCCACGAGGAAGTAGACCACCACCAGCAGGGCTGTCCCGTTAATGACTGCGGAAATTCTGAAAAGGCTGAACATCCCCGCCTGAATGAATCGCCTGCGGAATTGCACGCCCTCTTTACGATTAATGCCGTCCATTTTTTTGTCCTGAACATCCATGCTCATTACAGGGTCGCTGCCCCGACCTGCCGGTAGCGGTGTGAAAACTGTTCGGCGATCACATTAAATGCCAGCGTAAACAAAAACAGGATGATGGCTATGGCGAAAAGGGCGTAATAGTGTTCACTCTGGAAAGGGGCCTCAGCCATCTCGGCTGCGATGCTGGCCGGCATGGGCCTTACGGGATCAAACAACGATGTGGGCATCATGGTGGCGCCTCCCGCAACCATCAGCACGACCATGGTTTCTCCCATGGCCTTTGACACCCCCAGGATAACGGCGGTGCAGACGCCCGAAATGGATGCGGGAAAGATAACACGTGCTATGGTCTCCCAGCGTGTGGCCCCCAGGGCCAGGGAGGCTTCCTTGAGCTCTCCGGGAACACTGAAAATTGCATCTTCCGAAAGGCTGCAGATGGTGGGGATGGACATAAAGGCCAGCATCAGCGAGGCATTGAAGAGATTGAGCCCCGTTGGAATATCCAATATCTCCTGAAGAACAGGCGCCACAATGACCATCCCGAAAAAACCGATCACCACCGATGGAAGGGCCGCCAGGAGTTCAACAACCGGTTTGACCCATTCACGGACCCGGGCCGAGGCGCCTTCAGCCAGATAGAGGGCTGTCAATACCCCTAACGGGATTGAAATGGCCGATGAGACCACCGTCACCGCAATGGATGCCATAATCAGGGGGAAAATCCCGAAATCGGGGGGATCATCGGTGGGATACCAATATTTTCCGAAGACAAAGTCCGAAACCGATACATCTTTGAAAATGGGAATGCCTTCCACAAACAGGAAGAGGGCAATCAGGAAAAGGGCGATTATGGAAGCCAGGGCCACCCCGAAGAA